>CAZEDA010000009.1:0-29203 GCA_964510915.1 uncultured Rhodocyclaceae bacterium
TCGCGCCACGAGTGCGTCGCCGCACCGGTGCCATGCAGGAGCAGCAGCGTCGGCCCCTCGCCCATCTGCTGCACGTGCCAGCGGATGCCGTCGATCGACAGGAAGGTGCTCGCCTCGCGGTTGGGCCAGCCCGCGCCCTCGCGCTCCCACGTGGGGGCACGATCGCGACTGCCCGACGCTCCGCCGGATCGCGGCGGCAGTGTCGGGAAGGGGTGGCCCTGTCCGGTCGGCATGATCGTCAGCCCGCCGCCACGGCGGTGCGCACTGCACCGCTCAGTGCGTGGGAGTCGGCGTGGGGCAGAGGCAGATAGCGTGCGCCCATCGCCTCCGCGAGCGTGCGGCCCGCCATCTGGGGCCGCGGGGAAGTATCGACCAGCAGCGTGGTCATCGATTCCACCCGGAACGCCTTCGCGGCGAGCAGCGCTTCTTCCTCGGCGCGGGGACGATCGCCCTCCCCGCTCTTGGTGACGTTGGCGCGTCCGTCGGTGAGGAACACGACGACCGGCGTATCGCCACGACGGCGGACGGAATCGGCGAGGCCGCGGGCCGCATCCATGGCGTCGGCGAGCGGCGTGCCGCCACCGCCAACGAGACCGGCAAGGCAGCGCTTGGCACGCACCAGCGAGCGGGTCGGGGGCAGCAGCAGTTCGGCGTGCCGGCCGCGGAACGCGACCAGGGCGACGCTGTCCCGGCGCACATAGCATTCGGCAAGGAGCAACTCCACGGCACCCTTGGCTTCGGCCAGACGGTGCAGCGCCGACGAACCGGAGGCATCGACCACGAAGATGGTCGTGGTGGCCGTGCGCTGACGCAGACGGGAGATGCGGAAGTCCTCGCGACGCACCGAGATACGGGCCGTGGAACCGGGACTCTTTCCCCGCAGCCGCTGCCAGGGTGCGGCGGCACGCAGCGTCTCCAGCAGGTCCAGTCGGGCGCCGCCGCGCGGCTCGCCGCGCTTCACGCCCGCCGGACGACCCCGGGTCGAGCCGTTGCAGGTGGCGCCGGCCTTGCCGCGCGTGCGGGAAGGGACGCGACGCTCCACACCGGCCGCGAACTGCGCGAGCAGATCGGCGGGGAGCGCGGCCTTCACGGCGTTGACGAGGAGTTCCTCGTCCGCATCCGGCAGGCGCTGTTCGGTGTTGTCGTCGGTCTGCGCGGAGGCCTCGGGTTCCGCGGACTGGTCCGGGGGCGACTGCTCGGGCTCCGACTCGGTGTCTTCCGACTCGGGAGGCGCGGGCATGCGCGTGGCCCGCGACGCATAGACCAGCTGCGCGGCGATGCCGGCATCTTCCACCGTGACGGCGTCCCGGCCCGCAAGTGCCGCGGCGGCTCTCGCAGCACGCAATGCGGCGAGTGGCGCACGAATGGAGTCGACTCCGAGCGCGACCGCCGCGGCGCAGAGGCTCGTAATGATCTCGTCGCTGACGGTGACCGCAGGCAGGCGCTCCCGCGCAGCGGCGATGGCGGCCGCATCGGCGGGCGCCGGCAGATCCTGTTCGCGAAGCGTGGAGAGATCCACATGGAAGGCAAGACGGTCCGTAAGGGCGGCGGGCGGCACCTCGTCACCATCGAGTCCCTCGTCGAGGGCCACGGCACCGAAACGCGCCGGCGCGGCCATCGCCATGCCATCGCGCTCCACGGCAACCTCGCCCGAGTCCATCACGGCGGCGATCCTGGCGGCCGTGCCGGGTGCCATGCGCTCGGCCATCGCGAGCGTGACGAGTCCGCCGTGCGCATCGGCCAGCACGCCGCGCTCGGCCACCGGGCGACCGCTCGCGAGCGTCGCGGCGAGGTCGAGCCCGCCCAGCAGTCGTCCATCGGGAATGTTGACCGGCACGCGCCGGGTCGGCGCCCCGCGGCCGAACATCGCATGCACGGCGGCGAGCCAGGCATCGCGCGCGGGGCCGGGCATGGCGCGCAGGCGCACACCGGTCCCGGTGGGATCCACACAGAAGAGCTTTGCCGCCATGCCGGCCGCCTCCCCGGGGGAACCCGCGATGGGCGGCGTGGCGTTCATGCGCCGAAGACCTCCTGCATCGCGCGCTCCACGCGCGTGCCCGAACCGGCGTCGTCGAGCGGATTGCGACGCAGACGATGACGCAGCGCCGAAGGTGCGACGCGCCGCAGGTGCTTGTCTCCCACGACCGTGTCCCCTTCGAGGCTCGCGAAGGCACGCGCCGCGCGTGTGAGCGTGAGCTCGCCGCGCAGACCGTCCGTGCCGAGCTTCACGCACAGCTGCGCGGCACGCTCCAGCATGGCATCGGGCACCTGCACGTCCTTGAGTCGGTTGCGCGCGGCGACCACGCGGCGGCGGAGCTTGTCGTCATCCTTGGCCCAGCCGGCGCGGAACGCTTCGGAATCGCGCTCGAAGGCATCCCGGCGCTTCACGACCTCCACCCGCGTCGCGATGTCCTCGGGAGTGCGCACTTCGACCGACAGGCCGAAGCGATCCAGGAGCTGAGGACGCAGTTCACCCTCCTCCGGATTGCCGCTGCCGATCAGGACGAAGCGCGCCGGATGGCGCACGCTCAGCCCTTCACGCTCGACGACGTTCTCGCCGGAGGCGGCCACGTCGAGCAGCACGTCGACGAGGTGGTCCTCGAGGAGGTTCACTTCGTCGATGTAGAGAAAGCCGCGATGCGCGCGGGCGAGGAGACCGGGCTCGAAAGCCTTGACCCCCTGGGCGAGCGCGCGTTCGAGATCCAGCGCCCCGACGACACGATCCTCGGTGGCACCCAGAGGCAGATCCACGACGGGCACGGGTACCAGCTGGCTCTTCGGGTGAACGCTCCCCGAGCAACGTTCGCAGATGCCGGCCGTGCTGGCCGGATCGCAACCGTACGGACAGCCGATGACGGCCTTCATGCGAGGCAGCAGACCTGCCAGCGCGCGAATCGTCGTCGACTTTCCCGTTCCCCGGTCACCGAACACCAGCACCCCTCCCACCGTCGGATCCACCACCGCGATCTGCAGGGCCAGCTTCATGTCTTCCTGCCCGACGATCGCGGTGAACGGAAACAGACCACTCATGCAGTACTCTCCCTCCGCCTCATGCCCCACTCCCACAGTGCGGTGGTGGAGATGGGCAAAACCATGAACCAGTGCTCCAGCACCGCCAGACCGAGGAGAGATGCGAGCAGGGCCGAGCCGACGGCCTCCGTTGCATCGGGTGACACAGTGCGCATGGCGAGCACCGCCGTCACCAGGGTCCCCAAGGTCACCGATACCGGGAACAGGGCGTTCATGGGCTTGCGTGTGAAATAGCTCGCGAGATAGCGCAGACGCGGCGGCAGGAACTCCTCGCCGAGATTGCGGACCCCGAGAAACAGGTTGAGCTTCGCGCTCAGACGCATGACCCACAGGATGAGAAACGTCCAGTAGGCCACGCGATTGGGCGCCGACCACGTCGCGAAGGCCACGATGAGCCCGCTCGCCGCGATCAGCACCTCATGGAAGAGTACCGCCTGCGACGCCTGGAGGAAACGTCCCCAGCCACGCACGCCCACGCCGCAGGCCTCGCGTCGCGGGCCGGTGGCGTAACCGAGCAGGAAGGCCATCTCGTTCCAGCCCCAGACCGCGATCGCGCACGCGAAGGCGCAGTACGCGCCGCCGGGCGTCGTGTCCTGCGCCGTGTGGACGATCCCCGCGGCGGACGCAGCCAGCAGCGCCGTGGCTCCGGCCAGCGTCCACGGAAACGTCCGCTTCGGCAGGCCGGTCAGCCACAGCAGCGCGCCGGTGGCGAACCACCAGACGAAGGCGGCGAACAGCACGGGGAGTCCGATCGTGGACATGGCGTGTCGGACTCCTGGGGAGGGCTCTCGCCTACCAGGCGGGTGCCACCCGGATCTGTTGCGGGATCTCGTGGCGGTGGACCGGCAGGAAGTAGAGCTTCGCGAAGGCCGTGGCCGCCATCACCGCGAGACCGGCACGCTTCAGCCCGCCGACGACACCGCCCTGGCGCTTCGCGGCCTCGACCTTCTCGGCGATCACGCGCAGGCGCTCGAGGCCGACGGCGAACGCCGGATTGTCGAGGTCCAGCGTGAGGGGGAACACCTGCTTGGAGATTTCCGAGGTGATGCGAAACACCTGGAAGTCGTAGTCGGTCGGATCGAACCCGAAGGCCTTGTGAAGCTCCGGCCGCGCGTGGTCGCGCACGTACATCGTCGCGAACACCGCGAGCACGAAGAAGCGGATCCACCAGCGATTGACGCCGCGCAGCAGCGACGGATCGGTCCGCATCAGGAGCGCGAAGGCCTCGCCATGGCGGAACTCGTCGTTGCACCACTGCTCGAAGAACCGGAAGATCGGGTGGAAGCGACGCTCCGGATTGCGCTCCAGCTGGCGGAAGATCGTGATGTAGCGCGCGTAGCCGATCTTCTCCGACAGGTAGGTCGCGTAGAAGATGAACTTCGGCCGGAAGTACGTGTACTTCTTCTCGCGCTTCAGCAGGCCCAGGTCGATCCCCAGGTTGAAGTCCTTGAGCGCCGTGTTGATGAATCCCGCGTGGCGGGCCTCGTCACGGGCCATGTACCCCATCACGGCCTTCACGTCGGGGTTCTTCACGTTCTTCTTGATCTCGTTGTAGAGCACGCAGCCGGAGAACTCGGCCGTGACGGAGCTCACGAGAAAGTCCAGGAACTCGCGGCGCAGCGGCGGCGGCAGTTCCTTCACTTCGGCCACGAACTCGTCCGAGTGCTCGAAGTGGTTGCGGTTCGCGTCGCGCTCGAACTCGCCGATCAGGACATCCCATTCGGCGCGCAGGCTGTCCACGCTGATGCGGTCCATCGCGTCGTAGTCGGTGGTGTAGAACCGCGGGGTCAGCAGCGTGTTCGCTTCCGCGTGGCGCAGCGCGTCGTCCGAGGAGTTGATTTCGAGCGTGGCTTCCATGGGGGCGTGCTCCCTGGCTAGGAAAGAGTGGAATGGAAAACGGACGGCAGGCTCACGGGGCCTCCTTGCTTGCGACCAGCAGCTTCGCGAAGGCGCCGGCGTTGTCGGCCCCGAAGGCCTCCAGCGCGACCATGCGGCCCGTCGCGGGGTCGTCGAGCGTGAGGCGCCCGTCGGCGTGAGCCGTCAGACGGAAAGGCACTTCGGGGCCGAGGCCGCGACGCTTGCGGTCGCGGACCAGGCCCCGGAGGGTGGCTCGCATGAACCCGTTGGTGCCGGGCGCGAGCAGGGATACGGGATGGCCGGCGGCATCGACGACGCGAACGCCGCCGTCCGCCTCGTCGACGAACCGGAGTTCGACGCTGGCCATCGGATGGAGATCAGGCTCGGGCACACTGGTGCCCAAACCCATGACGCGCACTGCCGCAACACCGATCAGTGCCAGAGCGATCACGGAGCCGGCCCCGAGGAGGAGGGAACGAGGGAAGGGGCGGTCGACATTCGAGTGGCTCATGGCGGGGGAGCTGATGGTTATGCGGCGGTAGCCAGCGGCGAGGACTCGTGCGAGTCCGCCACCGGTGTCCGTCCTGCCACCGCCTGCGTTGCGCTCGTCGGCATCGTGGCGGAGATCGCTCGTGAGAGCGTCTCGGCTACCGCCACGGCGTCGGCGATGCCGCGCAGAAGGGGTTGAGGACGGCCAACGCGCCAGGGTCGGGCATGGGGCCAGAGATGCATGTACGCAATGCGCTCACCCTTGCCCAGGGCGAGAGCGATGTTGCCGAGTCCGTCGTGAAGCGGTTGCATCGCGACGGTCTCGATCCGGGCAAACGGAATGTTGATCGACACGGAGATCGCCACGCCGATGCGCATCACCACGCGCCGGTTGGTCACCGTGTACAGGGTCGTGCTGGCGGCGAGCCGGGCGAGTCCCAGCAGCAGGCCGATGGACGCGATCGCGAAGGGCAGCAGCCCGCAGGCATCGATCGCGATGGTCATGGCATCCGAGCCCGCGTTCACGCCCTCGGCCACCCGCCACAGCATCAGCACCGCGAAGTAGAGCGCCACCTTCCGCACGTGGCAGGCGTCCCGCGCCAGGACACGCCAGTCGGGCGCTCCCTGCCACAGGATCTTCTCGCCCGCCGGCAGAGGCGCGGGCAGTCCGCGCACCGGTTCGTCGTCGTGTTCGGTCATCACAGCAGGGGCTCCTGGCGGGCGGGCGTGGCGTACAGGTAGCCGCCGGCGTAGTACGCCATGATCTTGTCTTCCTCGAGGAGGGTGACCTTGTCGGCGCTGCGGATGCGCGGCACCCGCGCGAACTGCTCGCCGAGTATGGACACGACCTTCACGACGTTCAGCCAGGTGTCGACACGGCAGTAGTTCCACGGCAGGAGCACCGTGCCGCGGTCGCCGCCGGGCAGTTCGACTTCGACGTAGCGGATGATGAATTCCGAGCGGTCGACCCACACTTCGCGGACCACACCGCCCACCGCACCGTCGGCACCCACCACGTCCATGCCGCGGGGATCCGGGTCGCGCTCCTCGAGGTAGAAGTCGTGGGCTGCGCGGAGCGGCACGATCTTGTCCTCGCCTTCGAAGGTCAGGTCCGCCACGTCGGCGCGCTCGGCGTAGGACGCAGGACCGACCCCGTCCACCATCGGATCACCCGTGGGCTCCAGCGGCGCACCGGGCCACTTGTGGACCGGCTCGGCGCGGATCTCGCGGGTGTCGGGGCGGCCGTTCTCGACCGTCACGGAGCCGCCGTGCGGCAGCAGATAAGTCTTGGACGGCGGGACGGCGGGATAGCCCTGCACCGTGATGTACGGCGAGCGGTCCGACTCGAGCGGATACCCCTCGCGCTTGTTCTCGCGATGCAGGTAGTAGATCAGCCCGGCAAAGAAGATCCAGAACGCATACAGCACGACCTGCGCAACGTCTATGTATCCGGTAAAGGCGCCAGTGGGCATGAAGCAACCTCCGCAATGAAGACCGGCGGCTAGCCGGGAAACTCGGCCAGGCCGAAACGGGTGGATGACGCGTTGCGGGCGCCATCCCTGACGGACCGCACCAGCGGTCCGATTGCCACCAGGGTGGCGAACAGCAACAGCAATTCGATGTGGTACACGATGCCGTAGCCGGTGGCGGGGCCGGTGAGGACCGGACCGAGACGGCCATCCACCGCCAGCGCGCCGAACACGTCGCGAAGACCGCCGCCGGCCGCAATCGCCACGCCCGCCGCCGACGCCTGCACGGCGCCCCAGGCGCCGAGTGCGAGTCCGGTACCGTCTTCGCTCTGGAGCCCCATGGCCACTGTCAGCGTGCCGACGGCGAACAGGCCGCCGCCGAAGCCGATGAGCATGGTCCCGACCCGGAACATCGCGGGCGACTCGAGCGGCGCTGCGAGGATCACCGCGGCGAAGGCGAGCAGTCCGACGACGGCGCCAGCCGCAGCCAGCCGGTACGGGTCGGAGCCGCGACTCAGCCGGAAGGCGGCGAAGCCGAAGGCCATCAGGGTGCCGGCCGCCATCCAGGCGGTGAGCACGGTGGTGGCCGCGACGGACAGCTGCAGCACCTGGCCGCCGTAGGGCTCCAGCAGGATGTCCTGCATGCTGAACGCGGCGGTGCCGAGGCCGAGGGCCACGAGGAAACGCGGTACGCGCGGCTGCGCCATCAGCGAACGCCAGGCCTCGCGGAAGGCGGGACGCGGCGCATCGGCCGAGGTGCGCGACGGATCACGCGCTTCCTGCTTCCAGAGGGCGATGAGGTTCAGCACCATCGTCAGCGCGCCGGCCCCCTGGATCACCTGGATGAGACGGATCTGGCTGAAGTCGCGGAGCAGCGTGCCGAAGACCATCGCCGCGCCGAACATGCCGGCGAGCAGCATCACGTAGAGCAGGGCCACCACGCGAGGCCGCGCATGCGCCGGCGCGAGATCGGCGGCGAGCGCGAGACCGGCCGTCTGGGTCGTGTGGAGACCCGCACCGACCAGCAGGAATGCGAGCGCGGCGCCGGCCTGCCCGATCCACAGGGGACCGTGCGTGTCCCCCGAGAGGACCACCAGCGCGAAAGGCATGATCGCGAGGCCGCCGAACTGCATCAGCGTCCCCATCCAGATGTACGGCACGCGCCGCCAGCCGAGCGCGGAGCGGCGGTGATCGGAGCGGAACCCCACCAGCGCCCGGAACGGTGCGAACACCAGCGGCAGCGACACCATGGTCGCGACCAGCCACGCCGGCACGGCGAGTTCCACGATCATCACGCGGTTCAGCGTGCCGTTCAGCAGCACCACGGCCATGCCCACCGAAACCTGGAACAGCGCGAGCCTGAGCAGCCGGCCGAGCGGCAGTTCGGCCGTCGCGGCATCCGCGAAAGGCAGAAACCGCGGGCCGACGTGCCGCCAGGCGTGGGCGAGGCGCGCGTTCCAGTCTTTCATGCGCGACCCAGGAGCATGCCCTGCGACCGGTAGAAGCCGCGCTCGACCCGCCGGGTGTCGCGAGGCTCCCAATTGACCAGTTCACTCTCGCGCTCCAGGCTCGCTCGCAGTGCCTTCTCGCTCACGGGCTCGATGGCGGGCGCGCGATCCGAGCGGGGGAAGAGCCGTCCGACGGAATGCATGACGGCAAGCAGCGGCGTGCGCGGCGCGAAGGTGAAGACGATCGACTCCCGGGTGCGGGACGCGATGCTCGCCAGCACGCGCACGGTATCTGCCGCGCGGTAGTGGATGAGCGAGTCCATCGCGACCACGTGGTCGAAGCGGCCCAGCGCCGGATCGAGCATGTCGCCGACGCGGAAGTCCACCCTGCCCTGCCCCGGCTCCGGCTTCACGCGGTCCCGCGCGAGGCCGACGAGCGTCGGAGACAGATCGATCGCCACGACGTCGGCGCCGCGGCGCGCAGCTTCCAGTGCGAACGCGCCGGTGCCGCAACCCGCATCGAGAATGCGGCGACCGCGCAGATCCTGAGGCAGCCAGCCGAGCAGCGTTGCTCGCATCTCGTCACGCCCGGCCCGCACCGTGGCGCGGATGCGGCTCACCGGTGCATCGGAGGTGAGGCGCGACCACGCATCGGCGGCCGTGCGGTCGAAGTACGTTTCGATCTGACCGCGCCGCTGGAGATAGGAAAGCGTGTTCATTGGAACCCCAGCAGGTCGAAGATGTCGCGATCCTTGAGCGGCGCCGCGATCAGCGGGTCGGTCCCGGCCCACAGGGCGGCGGCCATGCGGAGGTACTCGTTCTGCACGGCATCCAGTTCGGGCGAGGACTCCATCTCGAAGAGCGTCGACTTCTTCAGCCGGCTGCGACGGATCACGTCGAGGTCCGGGAACTGGCCCATGGTCTTCAGTCCGACGCGGTCGTTGAACTTGTCGATCTGGTCCGTCTCGGTGCTGCGGTTGGCGATCACGCCGCCCAGACGCACGTTGTAGTTCTTGGACTTCGCCTGGATCGCACCGACGATGCGGTTCATGGCGAAGATGGAGTCGAAGTCGTTGGCCGTGACGATCAGCGCGCGGTCCGCGTGCTGGAGCGGGGCCGCGAAGCCGCCGCACACCACGTCGCCCAGGACGTCGAAGATCACGACGTCGGTGTCCTCGAGGAGGTGATGCTCCTTGAGGAGCTTCACCGTCTGCCCGACCACGTAACCGCCGCAGCCCGTGCCGGCGGGCGGACCACCCGCCTCCACGCACAGCACGCCGTTGTAGCCCTCGTACACGAAGTCCTCGGGCCGCAGTTCCTCCGGATGGAAGTCCACGGACTCGAGCACGTCGATCACCGTGGGCACGAGGCGCTTGGTGAGCGTGAACGTGGAGTCGTGCTTCGGGTCGCAGCCGATCTGCAGCACGCGCTTGCCGAGTTTCGAGAACGCCACGGAGAGATTCGACGACGTGGTGCTCTTGCCGATCCCCCCCTTGCCGTACACGGCGAACACCTTCGCGTTCCCGATGCGGACGTTCGGGTCCTGCTGCACCTGCACGCTGCCCTCCCCGTCCGGTCTAGCGGTTGGCCTGCGGATCGCCGATACCGGCACCGTCGTTGTCATCGTCATGCCGCTACTCCCATGCCTACGCCCTCCAAGCGGTCTTCCAGCTCTTCGCCCGCACGCCGCAAGGCGTCGAGCATCTTGTCGTCCGGGTTCCAGTAACGCCGCTCATGCGCCTCGAGCAGCCGGTTGGCGACCCTAGCCGAAGCCGTCGGGTTGAGTCGCGCCAGCCGCTCGCGCATGGCCGGATCCAGGACGAACGTTTCGGTGAGGCGCTGGTAGACCCACGGAGCCACCTGCCCCGTCGTGGCCGACCAGCCCATCGTGTTGGTGACGTGCTCCTCGATCTGGCGCACGCCTTCGAAGCCGTGTTCGAGCATGCCCTCGTACCACTTCGGGTTGAGCATGCGGGTGCGCGTCTCGAGCGCGACCTGTTCGGACAGCGTGCGCACCGTGCCTTCGCCGCGTGACTGGTCGCCGATGTACACCGGCACGGCCTGTCCCTGCGCGCGCTGCACGGCGCGGCTGATGCCGCCGAGCGTGTCGAAGTACTGGTCGAGGGTGGTGACACCCAGCTCGACCGAATCGAGGTTCTGGAACGTGAGCGACACGTGCGAGAGCACGCTCTGCAGGAGTTCGGGCTGCTGGGTCGCCTTGCCGCTGCGGCCGTAGGCGAAGCACTTGCGGCGCGAGTAGGTCTCGGCGAGATCGTCCTCCTCGTCCCAGCGGCCGTTCTGGATCATGTGCGACACGTTGGCGCCGTAGGTGCCGTCGGCATTGCTGAACACGCGCAATGCGGCGGTCTCGATGTCGCTGCCGTTGGCCTTCTGGTGCTCCAGCGTGTGCTTGCGCACGAAGTTCCATTCCACCGGCTCGTCGGCGCTTGCCGCGAGGAAGGCTGCTTCTGCCAGCAGGCGCGTCTGCAGTGGCAGCAGGTCGCGGAAGATGCCCGACAGTGTGGCCACAACGTCGATGCGAGGACGGCCCAGCTGCTCCAGCGGGATGAGCTCCGCGCCGGTGAGACGACCGTAGCTGTCGAAGCGGGGCTTCGCGCCCATCAGCGCGAGGGCCTGGGCGATGGGAGTGCCATCGGTCTTCAGGTTATCCGTGCCCCACAGCACGATCGCGATCGACTCCGGCAGCGGGCGGCCATCGTCCATGTGGCGGCTCAGCAGGCGGTCAGCCTGCCGCGCGCCTTCACGCATCGCATAGGCGCTGGGGATCTTGAACGGGTCGAATCCGTGGAGATTGCGACCGGTGGGAAGAACGGCCGGGGACCGCAGCAGATCGCCGCCGGGCGCAGGGTGGAGGAAGCGACCGTCGAGCGCCGCAACGATTGCCGGGAGTTCCCGGTCCACGGCCAAAACCTGATCGGTGTGCGCCAGACTGCGCAGCACCGACAACGGATCCTCGTGACCCTCCATGCCCGCCATCGGCAGGACGCTCTCCGGCGAGGCGCCGGATGCGAGGGCCTCCATGGCGGCGAGTTCGGGGCGCACACCGTGGGACGCCTCGGCCAGGGCACGCAGCCAGCCGGCGCGTTCGGACACCGACGGCGGCTGACCCACGACGTGAAGGCCGTGGGGAATCCAGGTGTATTCGAGTTCGAGGACCTGACCGGTGAGACGGGTGAGGATCATGTCCACGTCGGCACCCCACGCGGGCTCGGCGTCGGCGAGATCGAGCGCCGCGGCCTGGGCCTGGATGCAGGAAACGAGTTCGGCACGCGCGGCACGGTCTTCGGGCGGATCGGTGCGCCAGCGATCGAGACTCGCCTTCAGGTCGAGCAGACCGCGGTAGAGCCCGGCCTGTTCCACCGGCGGCGTGAGATAGCTGATGAGCGTGGCGGCCGATCGACGCTTGGCGATCGTGCCTTCGGACGGATTGTTCGCGGCGTACAGATAGAAGTTGGGCAGGTTGCCGATCAGCCGCTCGGGCCAGCAGTGCTCCGACAGGCCGGCCTGCTTGCCCGGCATGAACTCGAGCGCGCCGTGCGTACCGAAATGCAGACAGGCATGGGCACCGAAGTCCTCGCGCAGGTAGCGGTAGAACGCGCTGAACGCGTGCGTGGGCGCGAAACCCTTCTCGAACAGCAGACGCATCGGGTCGCCTTCGTAGCCGAACGCAGGCTGCAGACCGACCATCACGTTGCCGAAGCGCTCGCCCAGTACCAGCAGCGAGGAACCGTCGCTCAGCTGCTTGCCGGGGGCCGGTCCCCACTGGGCCTCGATTTCGGAGAGCCAGCGTTCGCGACGGACGTGATCGTCGACGGGGATGCGGGTGAAGACGTTGGCATCGGTGCCGAAGCGGGTGGCGTTGCCGCCAAGCAGGCGCTCGCGCAGGGCGTCGGGCGACTCCGGCACTTCCACCGTGTAGCCGGCTTCCGCGAGGGCCTTCAGCGTGCGATGCAGCGACGCGAACACGGACAGGTACGCGGCGGTGCCGGCGTGTCCCGAGTTCGGCGGGAAGTTGAACAGCACGACCGCCACACGGCGATCCTTCCGGGCGGTGCGGCGCAGCGCGACGAGCCGTTCGACCCGGGAAGCCAGCGCGTCGGCCCGCTCGGGATGGCTCTGCATGTCGTGCGAGCCGCCCTCGTGGGCGACTTCGGAGCGGCCGCCGAACACGCCGGGGCTCGTGGCGCCGTCGAGTTCGGGGATCGCCACCATCATCGTGGCTTCCACGGGCAGCAGACCGCGATCGGACTTCTCCCACTGCTCGAGCGTCTGGAACTCCAGAGGCAGCGCCGCGAGGTAGGGAACATCCAGCCGGGCGAGCATCGCTTCGGCGGCTTCGGCGTCGTTGTAGGCGGGGCCGCCGACCAGCGAGAAGCCGGTGAGGGACACGACCGCGTCGACGACGGGCTTGTCGCCGCGAAGAAAATGCTCCTCGATGGCGGGACGGGCGTCGAGCCCGGCCGAGAACGCGGGGATGACTCGCAGACCGCGATCCTCGAGGGACCGGATCACGCCGTCGTAGTGGCCCGTGTTGCCGGCGAGCACGTAGGAGCGCATGACCAGCAGGCCCACCGTGCCCTTGCAGTTCCGGGGATTCGGCAGCGCGTCGGCGCGATCCGCGATGCGCCTCGCGAGCGTCGGGTGGTAGACGCCCACCTCCGGATACTCGGCCGGTGCGGCGACCTTGGCCTTGCCGTGCAGGGAAGCACGGGCACCGGCCGCGTAGCGGTCGACCAGGAATCGCACCATGTTCGCGACGTTGTCGTCGGAACCGGCGAGCCAGTACTGCAGCGTGAGGAAGTAGGCGCGAAGGTCCTGCGCGGTCCCCGGAATGAACCGGAGGATCTGCGGCAGGCGGCGCAGCATGCGCAGCTGCTTGGCGCCGGTGCTCCCGCCCTTTTCCTTGGTGTTGCCGCGCAGCTTCTTGAGGAAGGCCAGCGCCCCGCTCTGCTCGCCATCCATGCGCAGACGACCCATGCGCGTGAGGCGCACGATCTCCGGCGCCGACAGGCAGCCGATCATCGCATCGCAGCCTTCGCGCCGGGCGAGGAGCGCCGGCAGGATCGGCTGGATGTGATCTTCCATGAACAGCATCGTGACCACGATGAGGTCACCCGCGGCGATGTCCGCCTTCGCCCGCTCCAGCGAGCCCGGATCGTCGCCCCACTCCGCCGCGACGTGGATCGCGAGCGAAAGGCCCGGCAGTTCGCGGCGCAGCGCGTGCCGCGCGCGGTCCACGGCGCTCGCCAGATGACCGTCGAGCGTGACGATGACGACCCGCACGGCAGTCGGGTCAGCGGCCGAAGTGAGCTTTGGCATCGTAGAGGGTGTCGACTGTGATCGTTGCAAGGCCGCGATCCCGCGCAAAGCGTTCCGTGTTCCGCCGCGCCTTGCCGCGGACGAAGAACGGAATCTTGCGCAGTTCGCGCTCGGCTTCCGCGGCCCAGGGCAGCTCGGCTGCCCGCTCGTCCGCGGGGGTCTCGGGAACGGATGTCACCGCCGGCGTCATCACCTCGGCCGGGGCCGGGGTTTCCACGGCTTGCGCCGGTGCCGGTGCAGCAGGCGCCGACGTCACACCGAGGTGCGAAGCGGGACGGTCGTCACGGAACTCGAAGTCGTCCCGGAACATGTGCAGCAGGTGCTCTTCCAGCCCCATGACGAGCGGGTGCACCCAGGTGTCGAACAGCACGTTCGCCCCTTCGAAGCCGTACACGGGGCTGTATCGCGCCGGCACGTCCTGCACGTGCATCGGCGCGGAGATGACTGCGCACGCGATGCCGAGGCGCTTGGCGATGTGGCGCTCCATCTGCGTGCCGAGCACCAGTTCGGGGGCGGCCGCAGCGATCGCCTTCTCCACCTCGAGGTAGTCGTCCGCGATGAGGGCTTCGAGGCCGTACCGGGCTGCGGCGGCGCGCACATCGCGTGCGAACTCGCGGCTGTAGGTGCCGATGCCGGCCAGCGTGAATCCCATTTCCTCGGTGGCGATCCGCGCTGCCGCGAGGACGTGCGAGGCATCGCCGAAGATGAACACGCGCTTGCCGGTGAGGTAGTTGGCATCGACCGAGCGCGTGTACCAGTGTGCGCGGGACGGCGCGAGGGACCGGTCGCCATCGCGGCGGGACAGAACCGGCGCGGGATCGACGCCGGCGAGCGCCGCGACTTCGCGTACGAAGTCGCACGTGGCGCCGTGTCCCATCGGGACGGTCTGCGTGTACGGCATGCCGAAGCTCTTCTGCAGCCACAGGGCTGTCGAGCGGCCGACTTCCGGATACAGGTCGATGTTGAAGTCGGCCTCCGGCAGTCTGCGGATGTCGTCGGCACCGGCACCTGCGGGCACCACCGCATTCACGTCGATGCCGAGATCGCCCAGCAGCCTCGTGATCTCGATGACGTCGTCACGGTTGCGGAAACCCAGTGCGGTCGGCCCGAGGAGGTTGGCACGCGGACGGCGGTCGGCGGGACGCGCGGCGCGGACCGTACCGGGCGCGGGCACGCGGTCGGCCAGCAGGGATCGCACGAGCCGGTACAGCGTTTCGGCGGCGCCCCAGTTTTCCTTCTTGGTGTAGGCCGGCAGTTCCAGCGGCACGACCGGCACCGGCAGATTCATGCCGGCGGCCAGGGTGCCCGGCTGGTCCTGGATCAGTTCGGCGGTGCAGGACTCACCCACCAGCATCACTTCGGGCTGGAAGCGCTCATAGGCTTCGCTCACGGCGCGGATCACCATGGCGGAAGTGTCGCCGCCGAGATCGCGCGCCTGGAACGTGGTGTAGGTCACCGGCGGGCGGCGGTCCTGACGTTCGATCATCGTGAACAGCAGATCGGCGTAGGTGTCGCCCTGCGGCGCGTGGAGAACGTAGTGCACGCCCTTCATGGACGCCGCGATTCGCATCGCGCCGACATGGGGCGGGCCTTCGTAGGTCCAGAGAGTCAGCTGCATCGCTCGGTCCTCATGCGGCCAGTCGGGCGCGGCGTTCCAGCGGCCGCGCGAACAGTTCGGCGAGATCGCCCGCCTGGTCGTAGCCCTGGATGGGCGTGAACACCAGTTCGATCGACCATTTGGTCGCGAAGCCTTCCGCCTCGAGCGGATTGGCAAGCCCGAGACCGCAGACCGTGAGATCCGGTTGCGCGCTGCGCAGCCGGTCCAGCTGCCGTTCCACGTCCTGCCCTTCGGACACGACGGTCGACGCGGGGAGCCACGCGAGTTCGGTGGAGATCATCCGGCGGTCGAGATACGGCGTGCCGATCTCGAGGAGATTCATGCCCGCCTCGCGCTGCAGGAACCGCGCGAGCGGAATCTCGAGCTGCGAGTCCGGCAGCATGAAGAGGCTCTTGCCTTCGAGCCGAGCGCGGTGGCGCTCGATGCCGGCCTTCGCCCGGGCGATGAGCGGCGCGGTGACCTCGTCGAAGCGCTCCGGGGACACGCCCCAGGCCTTGGCGGCCGCCCGGAACCATTCGGTCGTACCTTCCGCACCCAGCGGATAAGGCGCGGAGAGGAGCTGTGCACCGCGGTCCTGCAGCATGCGGACCGTGTCGCCGACGAAGGGCTGGGCGGGCAGCATCACGGTGCCGGGCCCCACAGCGGGCAGCGTGCCGGCACGGCGCGCCGGCAGGAAGTTGACGGGGCCGATGCCGAGGGCATCGAACACACGCACGAACTGGTCTTCGATCACGTCGGCGAGACCACCCACGACGAGCAGCTGGCGCTCCTGGCTCGAAGGCATCTCCGGCACGAGGCACTTGAGGGCGTTGTCCTCGCCCTGGGT
The DNA here is from genome assembly GCA_964510915.1 of uncultured Rhodocyclaceae bacterium. Classification (GTDB taxonomy): domain Bacteria; phylum Pseudomonadota; class Gammaproteobacteria; order Burkholderiales. The sequence continues at coordinate 16,078 of CAZEDA010000009.1, forward strand.
GAACGTGGTCTCGATGCCGGAGCCCGAGAAGTTCACCACCCGGACGCGCGGGCGCAGTTGTGCGTTGAGCCGCTCCGCCGCCTTCGCGAGATCGAGCTTGATGACTTCGGAGGGGCAGGACCCGACGAGGAACAGCGTGGAGACATCGGGCCGCCGCTCGAGCAGCGTCACGCACAGACGGTCGAGTTCGTCATTGGCATCGGCCAGTCCGGCCAGATCGCGATCACCGAGGATCGCCGTGCCGAAGCGGGGTTCCGCGAAGATCATCACGCCGGCCGCCGACTGCAGCAGATGCGCGCAGGTGCGGGAACCCACCACCAGGAAGAAGGCGTCCTGCATCTTGCGGTGCAGCCATACGATCGCGGTGAGGCCGCAGAACACCTCGCGCTGGCCGCGCTCGCGAAGAACGGGGCGTTCGTCGCAGCCGGCACCGGCTGAAGTGGGCGGGAGCGCGCTGAGGTCGGTCATTTGCCGGGTACCAGGTAGATGTTGTCCGCCGCGGCGGACTGAGCGGCCGCGCCGAGCCGGGCGGCACGGAGCTTCCACACGAATTGCGCAGCGTTGACGACGTAGGTGGCGTAGGCCGCGAGGGCCAGGAGCAGCTGACCGCGCAGACCGAAGGCACCGGTGAAGAGGGCCACGAGGTAGGCGGTGTGCAGTGCGATGACGAGCATGCTCACCACGTCTTCCCAGAAGAAGGCTTCGGCGAACAGGTAGCGGCCGAAGACATCCTTCTCCCACAGGGAGCCGGTGATCATGATTGCGTAAAGTGTGAGGGTCTTCGCAACCACCGAGAACGTGGCGGCGGCAGCGCCCTCCCCGGTGTTCAGGCAGCGGATGACGAGGACGAGGCTGATGGCGAAGACGACGAACTGGAGCGGCGCGAGGATGCCCTGCACCAGCGTCCAGCGCGACCGGTCGCGACGGGCCCGCTGTTCTTCCGTGTACAGCGGCTTCGCAACCTGTTGTCTTGTGCTCGGTCGACCCACTGCGCCTCCCCTCGCTCTTGTTGAGGCCAATCTAGTCTCCGACGCCCAACCTGTCAACTTTTGTTTACGTCCATTTCTATTGACACTCGAACAAATTTGGATGACATTGCCGACACGCGTTGCGAGGAGGTGTAATCTTCGCAACATCGCCTCCGCACAGTTGCGGTGTCCGTCCCACGTGACACCAGCACTGCTCCCGCGGCCGCGAGCCGAACGATCCGCTGGGGAGGAGAGACCCATGGATGGGCTGCGACAAAAGGCAGTAAGGCGGGTTGCCGGGGAGTCTCGGGAGGACGACCAGCACAACGGGCCGCGACACACGGCCCGCCGCCAGGGCAGGATCGCTTCGGAACGTCTCGTTGCTGACCTCGCTGATGCAGTGCAAGGACAGGTGGTGCCGCGGCTTCTGCTCGCGCATCGCGGGCTCGCCGAGCCCGGCGCGATCGAGGACCTCGGGCTCCACCCCGACCCCGACGTCATTGGAAACTTCGCCAAGTACTTGTTGCGCGAGGATCTCGATGAATTGATGCGCCGCGTCGAGTCGATGCAGGCGCGCGGCATGCCGCTCGAGACCATCTATCTGGACGTGCTCGCCCCCGTCGCCCGCCATCTGGGCGACCTGTGGAACGAGGACCTCTGCGACTTCACCGCCGTGACCGTGGGCCTGTGGCGCCTCCAGCAGCTCGTGCGACGTCTGTCGCCGTGCTTCCTGCAGGAGTCCGAGGGCAGCGAGCAGGGTCGCCGCGCACTTCTGGTGCCGGCCCCGGGCGAGCAGCACACTTTCGGCTTGGGCATGGTTTCCGATTTCTTTCGCCGCGGCGGCTGGGACGTCTGGTCGGGCTCGCCGACGACGACCCAGGAAGTCGTGCGCATCGTTCGCGGCGAATGGTTCGCCGTCATCGGCCTGTCGGTAGCCTGCGAGCGCAATCTCGAAGGACTCGCGACAGCCATCCACACCATCCGCCGTGCCTCGCGCAACCGCTCGATCGGTGTGCTCGTGGGTGGGGCGGTGTTCGTGGAACATCCTGACTACGTTGCCCTGGTCGGCGCGGATGCCTCCGCGCACGACGGCCGGCACGCAGTCACGCAGGCCGAGGCATTGCTGGGGCTGCTGGCGAGGCGCTGTTGAGGCCCGCTCCGCAGCGACGTTCCATGACAGGGCGGATCCACCGCCCGAAAGGTCAGTTCGTTCCGTGAAGCGGTTCAAGTCCGCCAAGAGGGCGTTGGGTGATCTCGACGCCGACAGCGCCGCGCTGCTCGTTGCCGCGGCAGCAGACGTCACGCTCATCCTCGATGCAAAGGGAATCGTTCGCGACATCGCCTGCGGCAACGACGAGCTCGCGAGCGAGCTGAGCGATGCACCACAATGGATCGGCCTGGCGTGGGGTACCACGGTCACGGCCGAATCCCGCCCGAAAGTGGCTGCCATGCTGGAGGAAGCCGCCGGCGGCACCGCCACCCGGTGGCGTCAGCTGAACCACCCCACAGCCCGCGGCCCCGACATCCCCATTCTTTATTGCGTGGCCCCCGCCGGCCGCTCGGGGCGCTATGTCGCTTTCGGTCGCGACCTGCGCACGGTCGCCAGCCTGCAGCAGCGCCTGCTCGATGCGCAGCAGTCCCTGGAGCGTGACTACGCCCGGCTGCGACACGCCGAGACCCGCTACCGCCTGCTGTTCCAGATCGCGTCCGAAGGGGTCCTGATCGTCGACGGCACCACCCTTCGCATCCTGGAGGCCAACGCCACCGCCGAGGAAGTGCTCGGAGAATCCGCGCGGGGTCTCGTCGGCAAGCCGCTGCTGCCGGCATTCGATGCCAGAGCGTCCGAATCCCTGCAGACCATGCTCGCCACTGCACGCACCGCCGGTCGTGCGGAGCAGGTCCCGGCGTCGCTAGCGGGCGGCCGCGCCCATGTGCTCGTTTCGGCGTTCCTGTTCCGGCAGGAGAACACTTCGCTGTTCCTGGTGCGCCTCGCGCCCGCCGCCGAGTCCGGGGCCATCGTGCCGCGCGTCGGCGCCCGATCGAAACTGCTCCAGTTCGTGGATACCGCTCAGGACGGCATCGTCGTCACCGACGCGGATGGCATCGTGCTCGCCGCCAACCGCGGGTTCCTCGAACTCGTGCAGCTCGTTGCCGAGGATCAGGCGCAGGGCAAGTCGCTGGACCGCTGGCTCGGCCGTCCGGGCGTAGACATGGGTGTCCTGATGGCGAATCTTCGCCAGCACGGTTCGCTGCGCCTGTTCGCGACGTCCGTGCGCGGCGAGTACGGCGTGACGGCCGACGTGGAGATCTCCGCGGTCGCCATGCCCAATGGGGAGCGCCCCTGCTACGGCTTCACCATCCGGAACGTGGGCCAGCGCGTCGTGCCCGATGCCCGCGGCCTGCGCGAACTGCCCCACTCCGTCTCGCAGATGACCGAACTCGTGGGTCGCGTCGCGCTCAAGGATCTCGTCCGCGAAGCCACCGACGTGATCGAGAGACTGTGCATCGAAGCGGCGCTCGAGCTCACGGCGGACAACCGCGCGTCGGCGGCCGAAATGCTCGGCCTCAGCCGCCAGAGCCTCTACGTGAAGCTCCGCCGGTACGGTCTCGGCGACCTCGCTCCCGAGGACGTCAGCAAGTAGCTTTTCCGCGGTTGCCGGTTCCCCGGCGCCTGCTGGTCGCTCCGCAGCCTGATGGATTGTCAATTTTGATTGACACAACGATCTGTCAGGTCTAACTTGCGGAAATGGCCCATACCCTGCCCACCACCCCGCCCACGCTGCCTTCCCCGAAGGCCGTGCTGGAACTGCTGAAGCCCATCACCTGGTTTCCGCCGATGTGGGCGTTCGGCTGTGGCGTGGTGTCGTCCGGCCAGCCCGTCGGTTCGCGCTGGCCGCTCGTCGTCACCGGCATCGCCCTCGCCGGCCCGCTGGTGTGCGCCATGAGCCAGGCGGTCAACGACTGGTACGACCGCCATGTGGACGCCATCAACGAACCCCACCGGCCGATCCCGTCGGGACGCATTCCGGGATCCTGGGGCCTGCTCATCGCCATCGCCTGGACACTCCTGTCCCTGGCCGTCGCCGCCGCGCTGGGGCCAGTCGTGTTCGCCGCCACCATCCTCGGCTCGCTGCTCGCGTGGGCGTACAGCGCCCCGCCCCTGCGCCTCAAGCGCAACGGGTGGTGGGGCAATGCCGCAGTAGGCATCAGCTATGAGGGCCTCGCCTGGGTAACCGGCGCCGCCGTCCTGAGCGCATCCGTGCCGTCGTGGCAGGTGTTCGCGGTCGCCGCGCTCTACAGCACAGGCGCCCACGGCATCATGACGCTGAACGACTTCAAGTCGATCGACGGCGACCGGCAGATGGGCGTCGGGTCGCTGCCCGTGCGTCTCGGACCCGAACGTGCAGGACTGGTGGCGTGCCTGTTCATGGCGCTGCCGCAGGTCGTCGTCGTGGGACTGCTCCTGTCCTGGAGCGCACCCATCGCCGCAGGCATCGTCACGACACTGCTCGCCGTGCAGATCGGCCTCATGGTCAAGCTGCTGGCCGATCCGCGCGGCCGCGCGCCCTGGTACAACGGCACCGGCGTATCCCTGTTCGTGCTCGGCATGATGGTCACGGCCGTGGCACTGCGCAGCCTGTGAGGAGGAACGACATGAGCGCTCGTGACACTCACCTCTCCTGGCTCGGCATCGTCCGGCTCGGGCTCGTGCAGACCGCGCTGGGCGCGATCGTCGTGCTCACGACCTCCACCATGAACCGCGTGATGGTGGTGGAACTCGCGCTGCCGGCAATGCTGCCCGGCGCGCTCGTTGCCGTGCACTACATGATGCAGATGCTGCGTCCGCGACTGGGTCACGGGTCCGACGTCGGCGGACGCAGGACGCCCTGGATCATCGGCGGCATGGGCGTGCTCGCCCTCGGCGGCGTTGGCGCGGCGCTGGCCACGGCCTGGATGACCTCCTCCGTACTCTTCGGCACGATCGCCGCCGTCGGCGCGTTCGTGCTGATCGGACTCGGCGTCGGTGCCGCGGGGACTTCCCTCCTCGTGCTGCTCGCCAAATGCGTGGCGCCGGAACGCCGGGCCGCTGCCGCGACGATCGTCTGGGTCATGATGATCGCCGGCTTCGCCGTCACGGCCGGCACGGCGGGACACTTCCTCGATCCGTTCTCTCCGTCGCGACTGGTCAACGTCACCGCGGTCGTGGCTGCGCTCGCCTTCGTGGTGACGCTGCTCGCGGTGCGCGGCGTCGAGCCGGACCGGTCGATGCAGCCGGCCGATGCCCCATCCGACCGCCCGAGCGCCAGCGCATTCCGCCGCGCGCTCGCCGAGGTGTGGCAGGAGCAGGATGCCCGCCGCTTCACGATCTTCGTCTTCGTCTCGATGCTGTCGTACAGCCTGCAGGATCTGATCCTCGAGCCTTTCGCCGGCACGGTATTCGGCATGACACCGGGGGAATCGACCAAGCTCGCCGGACTGCAGCACAGCGGTACGCTGCTCGGCATGATCGTCGTCGCGATTGCGGGCAGCGGACCGGCGATGCTCCGCTTCGGCAGTCTGCGCGCCTGGACCATCGGCGGCTGCATCGCCTCGGCCGTCGCGCTGTTCGGACTCACCATCGCCGGTGTCCTCGGGCCCGGCTGGCCGCTCCGCGCGAACGCGATGCTGCTCGGCGCCGCCAACGGCGCATTCGCCGTGGCCGCGATCGGCTCGATGATGACGCTCGCTTCGGCGGGCGGTAAGTCCCGTGAAGGCATCCGCATGGGCCTCTGGGGCGCCGCGCAGGCAATCGCCTTCGGTGTCGGCGGTTTCCTGGGCACGGCCGCGGCGGATATCGCGCGTCTGTTCCTCGGATCGCCGGCCGCGGCCTACGCACTGGTGTTCTGTCTCGAAGGGTTCCTCTTCCTCGTGTCGGCACGACTCGCGACGGGCATTGCCATGCCCGCGCCCGCACGGAGCGTGAAGGAAAGTCTGCCAACCGGCGGCCGTGGTGCCGCCCTTCTGAATCGGGGGTGATCGGCATGAATCGCGACCAGACTTACGACGTGGTGGTGGTGGGCGGCGGACCTTCGGGCGCCACGGCCGCGACCGATCTCGCCAGGGCCGGGCGCTCGGTGCTGCTGCTCGACCGGGACGGACGCATCAAGCCGTGCGGCGGCGCGATCCCGCCCGTGCTGATCGAGGAGTTCGAGATTCCGGACTCGCTGCTCTGCGCCCGCGTGACGTCCGCCCGGATGATCTCGCCCTCCGGCCGCAAGGTGGACATGCCCATCGAAGGCGGCTTCGTCGGCATGGTCGATCGCGACAAGTTCGACGAATGGCTGCGCCGCCGCGCGCAGTCTGCCGGTGCAGACCGCCGCACCGGAACCTACGACACCACGTCACGCGATGCGGACGGCACTCTGGTCGTCCACTTCCACGGCAGGACCGAAGACGGCGAGTCGGTGTCGCAGCAGGTGCGCACCAGACTCCTGATCGGCGCGGACGGCGCCAATTCGTCGGTGGCACGGCAGCACGTGCCCGGCGCAGACAAGGTGCCCTTCGTCTACGCGTATCACGAGATCGTGGAATCGCCGAAGGATGCCAAGGCCGCCGATTTCGATCCCGCGCGCTGTGACGTCTACTACCAGGGACTGCTCTCCCCGGACTTCTACGGATGGGTGTTCCCGCACGGCGGTACCACGAGCGTCGGCACGGGTACCGCGCACCGCGGCTTCTCGATCCGCAACGCCACGTCGAAGCTGCGGGAGTGCGCCGGCCTGAGCGGCAGCGACACCGTCCGCCGCGAAGGCGCCCCGATTCCGCTGCGCCCGATGAAGCGCTGGGACAATGGCCGTGACGTGGTGCTGGCCGGCGATGCCGCCGGCGTCGTCGCGCCGGCGTCCGGCGAAGGCATCTACTACGCGATGACCGGCGGGCGCCTCGCCGCTCAGGCAGCGGAGGAATGTCTCCGCACCGGGGACGCCGCCGCGCTGGGACTCGCACGCAAGAAATTCATGCGTGCCCACGGCCGGGTGTTCTGGATCCTCGGGATGATGCAGAAGTTCTGGTACAAGAACGACAAGCGCCGCGAGCGCTTCGTCGGCATCTGCCGCGACAAGGACGTGCAGCGCCTCACGTGGGAGTCGTACATGCACAAGCGACTGGTGCGCAAGCGCCCGATGGCGCATGTGCGGATCTTCTTCAAGGACCTGGCCCACCTGCTCGGTCTGGTGGCTCCCTGATGGACATTGGCCGCCGCCCTGCGGGTGCGGCGGCCACGCGGCACGCCGCCCGACAATGCGGCGCCCCGTTCTTCCCGCCGGGCCCCGGTTCCGGCGGACGATTGGCTCACTCCCCGCTCCTCCCCCGCCGGCTTCACCCCCGTCGGCCGCTGTTCCACCACTGCCACCCGCCGCTGTCGGGCAGACCTTGCGAGGCATTTCCCGCCGGTTTGAACGCCCCCCGGTCTCCGATGTCTGTCGAAGGTGTTGGACAATCGAAAACGACTCCAAATTTTCATGGGGATGAATCGGTTCCGGTTGTACAATTCGATTGCTACGATTGGACAATCGTAGGGCAAAGCGCAGGTCAAAGCAGTTTTCTAGAGCCCGGGGTTTCATGAACGTCGTCAATATTTCCGGTCCGGACATCACGTTGCGGCTGGACTACGAGGGCGTAATCCGCGACGCCTCCCTGTCGAACGCACTGTCGGGCGAGGATGTGAGCGCCTGGGTCGGTCAGTCCTGGTTCAAGACGGTCACCGACGAGGCGGGCACCAAGGTCCGCCGCATGGTCGAAGACGCGCTCCGACGCAACGTCTCGGGATTCCGGCAGGTCACGCAGCGCTTCCCCAGCGGTCTCGAACTCCTCATCGAATACACCACGGTAAGGCTCGGCGACGGCGCCGGCCTGATCGCCGTCGGCAAGAGCCTCCACGCCGTCACCGAGTTGCAGTCGCGTCTGGTGGCTGCGCAGGAAGAGATGGAGCGCGAGTACTGGAAGCTCCGAGAGCTCGAAAGCCGCTATCGTCTCCTGTTCGACAATTCCAGCGAAGCCGTCGTCCTGCTTCGGGCAGCGAATCTCCGCATCGTCGAAGTGAATCCGGCCGCCGCCAAGGCGCTCGACCTGACACCCGGCCGTAGCGAGGTGGCAGGCCGCGAGTTCCTCGAACTGGTCGCCCCGCAGGAGCGTGACTCCCTCCAGGCCCTGCTCGATACCGTCCGTGAACACGGCAAGGCGCCTGGCGTGCTGACGCACCTGGGTCGTGTCTCGCAGGCCTGGCTGCTTCGGGCTTCGCTGATCACCGCGGATACCGGCCTGCTGTTCCTGCTGCAGCTCACTCCCGCGGGTCTGGGCGCCCGTCCGGCCAGCGAGCCGGCCCAGGCACTGGATGTCGCCATCCGCGGCGCGGCAGATCCTTTCTGCGTGATCGACGTCGACGGCGTGGTGTCCTATGCGAATCCCGCCTTCGCCCGTCAGGCCGGCACGCCATCGGTTGCCGAGGTCATCGGCACCTCCCTCGGCCGCTGGTTCACGGACGACTTTGCGGTCGTCAATGCCGTACTCGAAGCGGCGCGGGACACTCATGCGGCTGCGATTCCTGACGTCACCATGGTGAACACCTCGGGCCAAAGCGCCCGCATCGCTCTCGTCGTGCTCCGCCCGGATGACCCGAACGCCCGTTCCATGGGCATCCTGTTCGTGCCGGCAGAACTGCCTGTCCGTCTGAGTACGGACATCGCGGATTGAACCTCGTCCGTTCGAACCCACCCCAGAGTCCGGCGCTGTCAGCACCGGCGTTCGGCCAGGCAGATCTCTCCAACTGCGAACGCGAGCAGATTCACCTCGCGGGGTCGATCCAGCCGCACGGCACCCTGATCGTCGTCCGCGAGTCAGACCGCCGGATCATCCGTGCCAGCGCCAATGCCCGGGCGTTTCTCGGACTGTCGCAGGACCCGCTGGGCACGCTGCTCGAGTCCATGACGCCCGACGTATGGTCATGCATCAAGCCCCATCTGAGCGAGCCGCTGGACCGCGTACCAATGGCACTGCGCTGTCGGCTGGGCGAGTCCGCCACCCCATTCGACGTGCTGGTACACCGTCTGGCCGATGGGGACCTGGTTGTCGAATTCGAACGGGCCGGGCCCGAACTCGATCTCGCCGGACAGGTGGAGACCTGCCTGCAGGCGATCCTGTCCGCCTCCTCGCTCGAAGTGCTGTGCGACGAGACGGCTCGACGCTTCAAGGCGATCGCGGGCTACGACCGCGTGATGGTGTATCGCTTCGATGCGGAAGGTCACGGCGAGGTGTTCTCCGAATCCCGGGAGCCGCATCTCGAGGCCTATCTCGGCAACCGCTATCCGAGCAGCGACATTCCGCAGATGGCGCGGCGTCTCTACGAGCGCAATCGCATCCGCATGCTCGTGGACGTGCACTACGAGGCGATTCCCGTGCACTCGACGCACGAGGCGTCCGCCGCCGGCGAGTTCGACATGTCGCTCAGTTTTCTGCGGAGCATGTCGCCGATCCACATCCAGTACCTGAAGAACATGGGCGTGTCCGCCACGCTCGTGGTGTCGATCGTGGTTGGTGGACGCCTGTGGGGTCTCGTGGCCTGCCATCACTATCAGCCGCGGCTTGTCCACTACGAGCAGCGCGTGGTCTGCGAACTCCTGGCGGAAGCCGTCGCCACGCGAATCGCGGCACTGGAGGGGTTCGCCCGCACGCAGGCGGAACTCTCCGTGCGGCGTCTCGAGCAGCGCATGATCGACGCCATCGCCCGCGAGGGGCAGTGGCAGAGCGCGCTGTTCGATTCCTCCTCGGCATTACTGCAACCGCTCAGCGCCGGCGGTGCGGCGCTCCTGATCGATGATCAGGTCCTGACGACGGGCGAAGTCCCCGGCACGCAGCAGATCCGCGAAATCGGTACCTGGCTCGACGCCAAGGCGCGATTCGATCTGTGCGCCACGGCCTCCCTGGGTATCGACGACCCGCGTTTCGCGGCACTCACGCCGGTGGCCAGCGGCCTGCTCGCGGTACCGGTCTCGCAGGCCCATGGCGAATATCTGATGTGGTTCCGCCCCGAACGCGTCCGCACGCTCACGTGGGGCGGGGACCCGTTCAAGCCGGTCGTCATCGGCGGAGACCCGGCCGACCTGTCGCCACGCCGGTCGTTCTCGCAATGGCATCAGCTCGTCGAAGGCACCTCCGATCCGTGGACCGAGGCGGATCACACCGCCGGACGCCTCATTGGCGGCACGGTGTCGGACGTCGTGCTGCAGTTCCGCTCGGTGCGGCTGCTGATCGCGCAGGAGCAGCTCCGCCAGGTGAGCCGTCGCGTCACGATCTCCGAGCAGCCGGTCATCGTGTCGGATGCGGGCGGCCGCGTCATCCTCGCGAACGAAGCGTTCGAACGCATGCTGCCCAGCATGCATGCGCCGGTACGCTGGCTGAAGGATCTGACGGCCTTCTGCTCCGACCCGGTCGTGGTGCGCAACAGCCTGCAGGAGCTCATCCGCCACCGCCGTCCATGGCGCGGCGAGGTCGATCTGCAATCCGAGGCCGGTGTGTCGAAGCCGCTGCTGGTGCGCGGCGACCCCGTGTTCTCGTCACCGGATCACGTGCTGGGCTTCGTCGTGCTGTTCAATGATCTGTCGCAACGGCGGGAAGCCGAGGCCGCTCGCCGCCGCTTCCAGGAAGGCATCGTGGGGCAGCACAGGATCACGAGCGTGCGGCTCGATTCCCGCGCCGACCTCATCTACCGGAACATCCTGTCGTCGGCCGTCGGCAATGCGCAGCTCGCGGCGCTCGAGATCACCGACAGCGTCGACACCACACGCATGCCGGAACTGCTCGACAGCATCGGCACGTCCCTCGAGCGTACCGACAGGCTTCTGCAGCTGCTTCTCTGGCACGCTCACGGCGGCCGCACGCCCTGATCCCTGACGGGTCAGACTGAGCCCGAGCAGACCTCGCTGGCCAGCGCCATGGTCAGCCGGAATCCGGCGAGGGCTTCTTCCAGGACGACCGCGACCTCCTCGGGAGCCAGCACACACCGGTCCATCCCGGCCCGCAGGGCTTCGCGCCTCGCGGCCGTATCGCTGATGTCCGGAAACTCGTAGTAGGAGAGTGCGTCCGTCGACAGTCCGAGCCGATCCCGCAGCAGACCACGGAGCAGTTGTCCGCCACTCAGATCACCGAGATAGCGCACATAGCCGTGGCCCAGAAGGCCTGGAGCAGCCACGCCAGCGAACTGACGCAGATGATTGCAATAGGCTCGCGCCGCAGGCAGCACCGGCAAATCCACCCAGCCGGTGCCGAGCATCGCGCACATGTCACTCGCGATGGACCCAGTACGGAACAGCGTCGGGTCGGCGAAAACCGCAGCGACCGACTCTACCGGCTGCGCCGCAAGTTCCGCTTCGAGCGTTTCGTAGACCACATGAAGATTGCGCAGCCACAGCCGGTACTGCGGCACCTTCACCGTGCCGTCCAGCATGGCCCGGACGATGCCCGTGCGCTCCGCATCGCGGTGGGCTGTGCGGGTGTGCTCCCGAAGCAGCTCGGAGAGGGCCACGGCGGTCAGGCGGGCCGAAAACGAAAAAAAAGCCGCCCGAGGGGCGGCTTTTTTCCTGCTGCAAACCCGCGACGGATCACGACTGGTCGCCGAGCACCGAGACAGTGATGTCGACTGCGACATCCGCATGCAGAGCGATGGTGACCGCGTGATCACCCACCTGCTTCAGCGGACCTTCCGGCATGCGCACCGCGCCACGCTCGATCTCGAAACCCTGAGTCTTCAGGGCATCGATGATGTCGTGGTTGGTGACGGAACCGAACAGCCGGCCGTCGACACCCGCCTTCTGCGTGATCTGCAGCATCAGGCCTTCGAGCCTGGCGGCCAGAGCCTGGGCCGCGGCCAGCGCATCGGCGTGCGCCTTTTCCAGCTCGGCACGGCGCGCTTCGAACTCGGCCAGATTGGCTTCGGTCGCACGCTTCGCCTTGCCCTTGGGGATGAGGAAGTTCCGCGCGTAGCCGTCCTTCACCTTGACGACATCGCCCAGCTGACCGAGGTTGGTCACCTTCTCGAGAAGAATGATCTGCATGACCGATTACCTCCCGGCGTGCAGGTCGGTGTAGGGCAGCAGCGCGAGGAATCGCGCACGCTTGACCGCCACCGAAAGCTGCCGCTGATAATGGCCGCGCGTCCCGGTGATGCGCGCCGGGATGATCTTGCCATTCTCGTTGATGAAGTCCTTCAGCACTTCCACATCCTTGTAGTCCACTTCCTTGACCTTCTCGGCCGTGAAGCGGCAGAACTTGCGCCGCTTGAACAGCGGGCGCGACGCCTTGTCGTCCTTCTTGCGGTCCTTTCGGTCCTTGCCGAACTTGCGTCCCATTGCCATGGTGATGCTCCTCGATCTAGATCACTGTGACTGCCGTTGCATGCAGCACCGGCCATTCGTTCCTGTGGCTCGCCCGGGCCAGAAACCCGGTCACCACCAATTCGCTGTCCGCCGCGAGCCCTCGCACCTGCTCGGCCACCGCCCCCACTGCCACCACTCTCAGCGCGCACTCCACCGTGCGGGGGTGACCCGCTTCCATCTGGGTGGACTGGTGCCGGAGACTGAATCGGAGTGTCGGGACGCCTGCCGGGGTCATCCGCATCGGCTCCGGTGCCTCGAGGACACCGGCAATCTCGACACGGTTGGTGCCCAAGGGCTCCGAGGTCAGCTCGCTGCCGGTGTCGCCGCGGGGGCGGCTGCCACTGCCGGCTTGGCTTCGCCCTCACCTTCGGTCGTCCCGGTGAGCGACTTGGCCTTCTCCTCCTTCATCATCGGCGAGGGCGCGGTTTCCGCGGCGTCGCGCTTGATGGTGAGGTGGCGCAGCACGGCATCGTTGAACTTGAAGGCGTGCTCGAGCTCTTCCAGGGTGCCCTGGTCGCACTCGATGTTCATCAGAACGTAGTGGGCCTTGTGGATCTTCTGCAGCGGGTAGGCGAGCTGCCGGCGGCCCCAGTCTTCGAGGCGATGGATCTGACCATTCTTGCTGGTGACCATCGTCCGGTAGCGCTCGATCATCGCGGGGACCTGCTCGCTCTGATCGGGATGAACGATAAAGACGATCTCGTAATGCCTCATGAACACTCCTTATGGATGAAGCCCCCGGGCATGGGC
>CAZEDA010000010.1:0-28839 GCA_964510915.1 uncultured Rhodocyclaceae bacterium
TGGTGCCGGATATCCGACTCGAACGGATGACCTACCGCTTACAAGGCGGTTGCTCTACCAACTGAGCTAATCCGGCATTCCGGAGGAATTATAGCCAGCGGCCTGTCGAACCACGGGCGAGGCCTACTTTACGACCTGGAGCTTGGGGCGACCGCCTGTTGGAGGCGCGGGTCGGTCATCACCGGACTCCGCAGTCTCGGGTGCGTCGTCGACCGATGTGGTCATGGCAGGGGGCTCGACGTCCGGAAAGGCCAGTCCCTGCCCGTTTTCCTTGGCGAAGATGCCGCCGACGCGGTCCACGGGAACAGAGAGTTCCTGGGAGCGGCCGTTGAATCTTGCCGAGAACTGGATCACGTCATTGCCGATGGTCAGATTGCGGGTGGCATCGGCGCTGACGTTGAGAACGATTTCGCCATCGCGGACGAATTCCATCGGCACCCGAGTACGCTCGTCCACCCGGACCGCGAGGTACGGGGTGAAGCCATTGTCTACGCACCACTCGTAGATGGCCCGGATGAGGTACGGGGTGGTCGACGGCATCGTCACTTGCGCATCACCTTCTCTGCCGGCGTGAGCGCTTCGATGAATGCGGGACGGCTGAACAGGCGCTCGGCGTACTTCAGCAGCGGTGCTGCCTGCTTTGGAATCTGGATGCCGTAGTAGTCGAGACGCCAGAGCAGCGGCGCAATCGCAACGTCGAGCATCGAGTACTCGTCACCAAGCATGAACTTCTGCTTGGTGAAGACAGGCGCGATCTGGGCGAGACTGTCACGGACGACCTGGCGGGCGCGGTCAGCGGTCTTCTGCTTGCCTTCCTCCAGGTGCTCGATGTGGCAGAACAGCTCGTTCTCGAAGCGGAACAGGAACAGTCGAGCCCTGGCGCGCATGACCGGATCCGCGGGCATCAGCTGCGGATGCGGGAAGCGGTCATCGATGTACTCGTTGATGATGTTGGATTCGTACAGGATCAGATCCCGCTCGACGAGCACCGGGGTCCGGTTGTACGGATTCATCACCGCGAGATCTTCAGGCTTGTTGAACAGATCCACATCGTGGATCTGGAAATCCATTCCCTTCTCGTACAGCACGATGCGGCAGCGCTGGCTGAAAGGGCAGGTGGTGCCTGAGTACAGGGTCATCATGTTCTGGTTCTCCCGTGACGGACGTTCAGTGGACGTCCTTCCAGAATTCTTTCTTCAGGGCGTAGGCGAACACCAGCATGACGCCGAGGAAGAGCAGCGTGATGATGCCGATCTGCACCCGATGGCTCCGTGCGGGCTCGCCCTGGAACACCAGATAGTTGACGAGGTCCGCCACGGCGCGATCGTAATCCTTGGCGGACATCTCGCCCGGCAACGCCATCACCAGCTTCGGCTCGGCATGACCGGTGCCATGGTGCTCGCCTTCGGCTTCCTTGACGGGCTCCAGCGCCATCTGGCCCTGAAGCTCCCACAAGACATGCGGCATGCCCACGTTCGGAAACACGATGTTGTTCCAGCCGGTGGGGCGGGACTCATCGCGATAGAACGAGCGCAGGTACGTGTAGAGCCAATCGGCTCCGCGGGAACGCGCGATGACCGAGAGGTCCGGCGGCTGGGCGCCGAACCATTTGGCTGCATCCTTCGCACCCATGGCCACGCGCATCTGGTCGCCCACCTTCTCGGAAGCGAACATCAGGTTGTCCTTCACCTGCTGTTCGCTGAGGCCGAGGTCCATGAGCCGGTTGTAGCGCATGTAGCTGGCGGCATGGCAGTTGAGGCAGTAATTCACGAACAGTTGCGCGCCGCGCTGGATGGACGCCGCGTCGTGGTTGTCGATCGGCGCGGTGTCCAGCTTCACGTGACCGCCGGCGGCCAAAGCCATGGCGGGCAGGAATGCGCAGACGGCAAGCAGTTTCTTCAGTGCTTTCATGGTCACCCCGTCACTCGCGAGGGTTCGGGAAGTTCCTTGTCCGCGCGGGTGTACCAGGGCATCGCGAGGAAGAACAGGAAGTAGATGATCGTGAAGATCCGGGCGAGCAGCGTGGCCATCTCGAGGTCGGTGCTGCCCACCTTCCCGAGGAAGTCGGTGGGTTGCACACCCAGCCAGCCGAGGATGACGAAGGTCACCACGAACACGGCGAGCGCGGTCCTGAACATCGGCCCCCGGTAGCGGATCGACTTCACCTTGCCGCGATCGAGCCACGGCAGCAGGAAGAAGATCACCACGGCGGCACCCATCACGATTACGCCAGGGAACTGCGAACCGAACATGGCGGGCACGGCGCGGAGCATCGCGTAGTAGGGGGTGAAGTACCAGACCGGCGCGATGTGCGGCGGCGTCTTCATCGGATCGGCAGGGATGAAGTTGTTGTACTCGAGGAAGTACCCGCCCACTTCCGGAAGGAAGAACACGATGATCGAGAACACCATCAGGAAGACCACCACGCCGACGATGTCCTTCACCGTGTAGTACGGGTGGAAGGGGATGCCGTCGAGGGGAATGCCGGTCTTGGGATCCTTGTTCTTCTTGATGTCGACGCCGTCCGGGTTGTTCGAGCCGACTTCGTGCAGCGCCACGATGTGCGCCGCCACCAGACCGATCAGGACCAGCGGGATGGCAATTACGTGGAAGGCGAAGAACCGGTTCAGCGTGGCGTCCGATACGACGTAGTCACCGCGGATCCAGATGGAGAGGTCCTCGCCGATGAAGGGCACGGCGCTGAACAGGTTCACGATCACCTGGGCGCCCCAGTAGGACATCTGACCCCACGGGAGCAGGTAACCGAAGAACGCCTCCGCCATCAGGCAGAGGTAGATCAGCATGCCGAAGATCCACACCAGTTCGCGCGGCTTGCGGTACGAGCCGTAGAGCAGCCCGCGGAACATGTGCATGTAGACGACCACGAAGAACATCGAAGCGCCAGTGGAGTGGATGTAGCGGACCAGCCACCCCCAGGGCACATCGCGCATGATGTACTCGACCGAGGCGAACGCCTGGTTGGCATCGGCCTTGTAGTGCATGGTGAGGAAGATCCCGGAGAGGATCTGGATCACGAGCACCAGGAGCGCGAGCGAACCGAAGTAGTACCAGAAGTTGAAGTTCTTCGGCGCGTAGTACTCGGAGAGATGCGCCTTCCAGGTCGACGTGAGCGGGAAGCGGTCGTCGATCCACTGCATGAGGGCTGCCGGCTTGCTCATCTCGGTCAGGCTCCTTTCTTGTCTTCACCGATCAGCAGTCGCGCGTCGGCAAGGTAAGTGTGGGGAGGAACAGTGAGGTTCACCGGCGCGGGCATGCCCTTGAAGACACGGCCGGCAAGGTCGAATTTGGAGCCGTGGCAGGGGCAGTAGAAGCCGCCGGGCCAGTCGTCACCGAGCCCGCTTTCGGGGCCGATCTTCATCTTCTCGGAGGGCGAACAGCCGAGGTGGGAGCAGATGCCGACCACCACCATGATCTCCGGCTTGATGGAGCGGGTGGCGTTCTTGGCGTACTCGGGCTGAAGCGGCTGGCCGGACTCCGGATCGGCGACCTTGTCGGAGGCCTTGCCAAGCGCATCGAGCATTTCCTTCGTGCGCTTGATGATCCAGACCGGGCGGCCTCGCCACTCGACCGTCACCATCATGCCGGGCTCGAGTTTCGAGATATCGACTTCCACGGGGGCGCCGGCCGCTTTCGCGCGGGCGCTGGGAGCCATGCTGGAGAGGAAGGGGGTGGCCACGAAAGCGGCCCCCACGGCACCGACTACGCTGGTCGCGCCCAGCAGGAGTCGCCTCTTCTTGCCGTCGGGTGCGGGCATCTGCGCCATGTTGATCACCTAGCGAGAAAGACTCGGGAGTATAGCGGCTGAATCATGAAATGTCTTGAAAAAGACTTTTAACCTATTGATCAATATCAATTTTTCTTCAAGCTAGGGCGCTGGTCGGAAACCCGAGATCATCCATGCCGGGAATGCGCATATTGCGGCGCACAAATCACGGAAAGGTGCTGCGGACATGTGACCAGGCGGTCGCCAGAAGAGTCATTGCATTGCTCAGAGCATTGAGCGGAAGAGCAAGTTTCGCGATTCCTCCAGATTCTTCACAAGGAAACCACGAAGTCTCGCAACCTGCGCCCAAAGCTTGACGAGTCTGACATATTGCGCTGCAGAATGAAACGCTGGACAGCAATCGTGTCCCACCAGGATTCAGGCCTGCACGGCCTCTGTCATGCGGGAAGGACGGCCTCGACGGCTAGAATCCGTCTTCCCTGTGAACCTGTGAGCGGAACGCCGTCATGAAAGCGAGAATCAAGTGGGTGGAAGGCGTGACCTTCCTCGGTGAAACCGAAAGCGGTCATGCCATCGTGATGGATGGGGCGCCGGAAGGCGGCGGCCGCAATCTGGGGCCCCGCCCCATGGAAACGCTGCTGGCCGGTGCAGGGGGTTGCACGGCCTACGACGTGGTGACGATGTTGCGGAAAGGACGTCAGGACATCGCCGACGTTGCCGTCGAGATGGAAGCTGACCGCGCTGAAAGCGATCCGAAAGTGTTCACTCGCATCCACCTGCACTTCGTCGTGAAGGGGCGCAACGTGAAGAAGGAGGCAGTCGAGCGGGCCATCGAACTGTCGGCGACCAAGTACTGCTCCGCGAGCATCATGCTCGGCAAGACCGCCACGGTGACCCACGACTTCGAAATCGTGGAGCTTGGTGCGCCGGCCTGATCAGACCCTGTAGGTCGTGGCGGTCATGATGCGGGATGCCGCCTTCATGACTGCCTGAACCGGTTCGGGCAGCGCGGCGCCGCCGTGGTCCAGGGCGGTCCGGGCGTGCCTGGACTCGTCGTCCTGCATCTGCTCGAGCACGGCCCGACTCTTGGCATCGGCGTCCGGAAGGCGCCCGAGATGATCACGAAGGTGGCTTTCCACCTGGCGTTCGGTCTCGGCGAGGAACCCGAGATTCCAGCGGTCTCCCGCAAGACCCGAAAGGGCGCCGAGCGCGAACGAGCCGGCGTAGAAGAGGGGGTTCAGCACACTGGTGCGACCACCAAGTGCCTCGATCCGTCGCTGTGTCCACGCGAGGTGATCGACTTCCTCCCGCCCGGCTTCGGCCAGCACCTCACGCACTTCGGAATCCCGGGCTGTCAGCGCTTGTCCGGCATACAGGGCCTGGGCGCAGATCTCGCCGGTATGGTTGACCCGCATGAGGCTCGCACTGTGGCGCTTTTCTGCGTCACTGAGGTCCGCCTCGGGCAAGGCGGCATCCGGGTGAGGCCGGGATGACAGAGCCTGGGCAGCGAGCGTCCGCAGGCCGTTGTCGAATCCCACGATGAGGCGGTCGACCAGGTTCATCACTTCTTCCGCAGAAGGAACTGGAATTCCCCGGAGGCTTCGAGCATCTCCAGCAGGGCGTGACCGGTCTGCTTCGCGAACGCCTGGAAGTCGCGGACGGATCCCGGATCCGTGGCGAGTACGCGAAGTATCTGACCCGAGGTCATGGTGTTCAGCGCCTTCTTGGTTCGCAGGATCGGCAGCGGGCAATTGAGGCCCCGAGCGTCGAGCTCGAAGTCGTGAATCGCTTGTTCGGTGTTCATGGACAGCTTCTCCCTTGCAATGCGCCGGTGCCCGGCGCTTCACTGCACGGCGACGACCCGCTCCATCAGGAGCTGGGAAACGCGGATGTTCGCATCCTCCAGCCGGCTTACCAAGAGTTCCAGGAAAGCGGCGTTGAAGCGGTTGCGGCAGGATTCGGTGGACTGGGACAGCGCCTCGTCGGCGATCTCGATGAGGGTGACATCGGTCACCGTCGTGACCGTGGCCGACCGCTGCAGGTCGCGGGTGCCCAGATAGCTCATCTCGCCGAAGCACTGGCCGGTGCCCAGGCTGGTCAGCAGACGCCCCTGCTTGGTGATCTGCACACGCCCCGAGGCCATGATGAAGAAGGACCGTCCGGGCTCACCCTCCCGCAGGAGGACCGTGTCGGGGCCATGGCGCGACCATGAGGAGATCCGGACGACCTGCCAGAGTTCCACATCGCTGAACCCGCGGAAGAAGGCGAGGCTGCGCAGGGTGTTGAACTTCTCCGTCTCGGGGACCTGCTCGGCCGTGCTCTGCAGTTCATTGAACACGCCGGCGAGTGCTGCCGAGAAGTCGCTCCAGGTCTGATACCGGCGATCCAGGTTCTTCTGGAGCGCCTTCTTCGCGATCACGTCGACGGCGGGGGGAATCTCGGGCCGATGAATGGAAGGCGGGGGCGGGTCCACGTTGATGATCTGGTAGACCATGCTGAAGTTGTTGGTGGCCTTGAACGGCAGCCGCCCCGTCAGGAGCTGATACATCACCACACCGAGCGAGAAGATGTCGGTCTGATGATTGAGCTGCTGGTCGCGCACCTGCTCCGGCGACATGTAAGCCGGCGACCCGACGCCGGTCACCTGGGTGGTTTCCGATCCCAGCGAGAGCGCGGCTCCGAAGTCGGAGATCTTGATCTCGCCCTCGCTCGTCATGAGGATGTTCGCCGGCTTGATGTCCCGGTGGATGATGCCGAGGCGGTGGGCATAGTCCAGTGCCTTGCTGCACTTGAAGACCAGCTCGATGATCCTCGGGATCGGCAGGAGGTTCTCCACACGGCAGTACTCCTCCAGTGTGGTGCCCTCCACGTACTCCATGACGATGTAGCTGCCTTCCTGATCGGCGACCGCGTCGTAGATGGCCGCGATGTGGGGATGCTGCAGCTTGCCCGCGAGAGAGGCTTCGGTCAGGAAGAGCTTCTGGAAACGGCGGCCGTACTCGATATCGCCCAGGGCTTCCTGGCGAACGAGCTTGATCGCCACCTTGCGATCGGCAAAGGTATCGTTGGCAAGATACACCTCACTGGTCGCGCCGCGGCCGAGTTCCCGCACCACATCGTACTTGCCGATCCGTTCCATGACGCTCGTGACCCTGGATTCGGGGTTCTGCCGCTGACCGCATTCGATTGACGGGCGTTCGTCGGCTTTCCGCCGATCTGTCCCGGGACTCCCCTATCTACGGCATTCTAGCCCGGATACTTCATGGGGCCGACCCCGCCGTCGAGGGAGAATCAGCGCTTGGCCGCGATTGCGCTCAGCTCGCGGATGCGGGCCTCGATGCTGGAGACCGTGTAGAAGTCGCCGTCGTTGTTCTTGAGGGCGAGCTTCAGCTGCTCGATGGCGAGCGGGAGGTTGCCGGCCGCGAGGTAGGCCTCTGCCAGCGACCGGTGCTTCAGCATGGTTTTGCCGAGCTCCGAGTACGCCTTGGCCTGCAGTTCATAGAGGCGGCCGTCGTTGGGGTCCTTCTGCATGCGGTTCTCGATGACGACGTTTGCCTCTTCCGCCCGCTTCGAGGCGATGAGCTGCTCGGCGTAGTCGTAGATCAGAGCCCGGTGAGTGGGAAACTCCTTCATGCCCGCCTTCAGCACCCCAAGGGCTTCCTGCTTGCGGCCCAGGGCCAGCAGCGTCCGGGCTTCCGCGGTCGTCAGCATGGGATGCCGCGGCGCGATCTTCCGGAGCTTCTCCAGCTCCGCGGGAAGGCGTCGCTCCATCTTGGCGAGTCGCAGCGCCTCGACCAGGCCGTACTGGGCAGCGACCTCGTTGCTGAACTTGCGCTCGGCGATCAGATCGTCGAAGAAGACGACCGCTTCCCGCGGATCCTTCTGTTTCGACCGCAGTTTGGCCCGCACGAGCTGGAATTCGAGGCTGTCAGGCACCTGCTTGTAGGCGAGGCCGAAGGTCCGGTTCTGGACATCGGCGATCCGCTCGAAGGTCACCGGGTGCGTCCGCATGTAAGTGGGCGCGCCGGATTCGAGCACCTTCGTCGCTTTCTGCAGGCGGTCGAGAAACACGGGCATCGCATGGGGATCGAACCCGGCTTTCTCGAGAATCTGGACGCCGATACGGTCGGCTTCCCGCTCGTTGTCGCGCGTGAACGCGAGGCGCTCGGACAGAGCCTGCGCTTGAGCCGCCGCGATGGCACCGGCCGCGGCCTGGGGATTCGAGCGCGCCGCGAGGATCGCGACGGCGATGGCCGCCATCGACGCGAGTCCCTGTCGCTGCTGCGCGGCGATCATTCGGGCGATGTGGCGCTGCGTGACGTGTGCCACTTCGTGGGAGAGGACTGCCGCGAACTCCGATTCGCTCTGCGACGTGAGCAGGAGCGCGGAGTGCACGCCGATGAATCCGCCGGGAAGCGCGAATGCGTTCACCGAGTTGTCCATCAGCGCGAAGAAGCTGAAGTCCTGGCGGGCGTCAGGGCTCACCGACACCAGCCGGTAGCCGACGTCGTTCAGGTAATCCGTGACCTCTGCGTCGTCCACGAACCCGGGCAGCGCGCGGATCTGACGCATGATGCTCTCGCCGACCCCCCGCTCCTGGGAGGGGGACAGCGCGGTTTGGGAGGCATCCCCCAGCTCGGGCAGGTCGTCCGCTCCCGCGAGGGCGAGCGAGGCGAAAACCGAGAGCAGCAGAAAGAGAATCGTTCTCATGTGGGTGCTATGATATTCGCGAATTCCCAATAGTTCTCTGCGCCGTCACCTGCGGCCGCCACCCGTGAATCCACTCACTCATTTCGATGCCGCCGGCCAGGCACACATGGTCGATGTCGGCGAGAAGGCGGAGACCCATCGCGTCGCCGTCGCCCAGGGCAGGATCGTAATGCAGCCCGCAACCCTCACCCGCATCGTCGAGGGTACCGCCGCCAAGGGCGACGTGCTCGGAATCGCCCGCATCGCCGCGATCCAGGGCGCCAAGCGCACCTCCGATCTCATTCCCCTCTGCCATCCGGTCGGGCTCACTCGCGTGGCGGTCGACTTCGAGATCGTCGAAGGGGATTCCGCCGTGGTATGCACGGCGACGGCGGAATGTCTGGCCCGAACCGGGGTCGAGATGGAAGCCCTCACCGCCACCACCGTAGGGCTGCTGACGATCTACGACATGTGCAAGGCGGTGGATCGGGGAATGCGCATCGAACACGTGCGCCTCCTGGAGAAGAAGGGCGGCAAGTCCGGCCACTGGCTCGCCCCTGAATCTTCTGCCAATGGCGTGGTCAACAAGCCCTGAGTACCAGCCGTTATCCCCGTACTTCCTGTTTCGAGCACGCCATGCGTCGATGGTTCCGACTCCTGTTGCTTTCCGGTTGCCTCGGCGTTGCCCTTCCCGCAGGGGCGGCGGATGCCGCGCGCGGTCGCGAGATCGCGCACAGTCAGGAGAAAGGCAATTGCCTTGCCTGCCATCGCATGCCCCGGGATGCCGGGGCGGAAACGGCGGCGAACATGGGGCCGGTGCTGGAGAATCTCGCGGCGCGCTATCCGGATCGCGCCGCGCTCCGGGCTCGTGTGTGGGACGGTTCCCGCTTCAATGCCGACACCATCATGCCTCCCTACGGCAGGCATCGCATCCTGACCGAGGAAGAGATCGATCACGTCGTGGAATACCTCCGGGGATTGTGACTTGACGATGCCATCGCGCCGCCGCTCGGTCCTGAAGACCCTGATTTCCGCTGCAGTCTGGGCGGGCGGGCTGCTGCCGGCGTGGGTGGTGCGGGCCGCGGAGCGCAATGCGCCTGCCTTCGACGCCAAGACTCTGGACGAAGGGCTCGCCGCCGCTGCCGTTGCCGACGCCGTCGAGACCGATCTCATCGTGCTGAAGGCGCCGGACATCGCCGAGAACAGCGCGCTCGTCCACATCGAGATCGAGTCGAAGCTGCCGGATACCCAGAGCATCCTCCTCTTCGCCGAGAAGAACCCCCAGCCGTTCGTGGCCCAGTTCGACATCCTCCCCGGCATGGACCCCTTCGTGGCCGTCCGCATCAAGATGGCGGAATCGGCCTTTCTCCGGGTTGTCGTGCGGGCAGGCGGCAAGTCCTACGTCGTCCGGCGGGAGACCAAGGTCACCCTCGGCGGCTGCGCGGGGTAGGGCGCCATGGCCGATCCGATCAAGATGCGTGTGACCCTCGCCGGCGACGTCGCGACGGTCAAGGTGCTCATTCCCCACCCGATGGAGACCGGTCTCCGCAAGGACCCGGTGACCAACGACATGGTGCCGATGCACTTCATCCACCACGTCGTCGCCAGTCACAATGACAAGCCAGTACTCGACGCGCAGTGGAGCCGGTCGGTTTCCAAGAATCCTTTCCTGGAGTTCCGGGTTCGCGGCGCGCGGTCAGGCGATCGGATATCGATCCGCTGGGAAGACAATCGCGGTGCCTCGGGCGCCGGCGAGACGGTCATCAAGTGAAGGGGCGTCGACTCCGGGCATTCTTGCTCGTGCTGGCGTGCCTGCCGATGGCGGCACGCACCGCACCTCCGCCCGATCCCGAGACCGATCGACAGAATCTCGTTCGATTCTTCGAGACCCGCTTCCCGGGCATCCCGAAGGACGACTATGTGCTCGGCGCCTTCATGCTCAACCCGGACGCCCGGCGGCACTACGAGGACATCATGTCCTTTCCCCCTTTCGAAGTGGATCTCGACCGCGGCCGCAAACTCTGGGAATCCCCTCTGCGGGACGGCCGCACCTACGCCGACTGCCTTCCGAACGGGGGTGAGCGCCTCGCGGGCACCTATCCGCGATTCGACGAAACGGAGCAGCGCCTCGTCACCTTCGAGATGCTGCTGAACCGCTGCCGGGCCGCCAGCGGCGAGAGTCCGTACCGTTACGACGACCGCGACACCATGGGTGTCCTGACGGCCTACGCCAGAACGCTTTCGGACGGCATGCGGATGGACATCCGCATCGACAGTCCGGGAGCCCGCGCCCGGTACGAGTCGGGCCGGGCGCTCTTCTACCGGCGCATGGGGCAGATGAACTTCTCCTGCGCCAACTGCCACATCGACAACGCGGGCCGCGTGATGCGCATGGAGACGATCTCTCCTGCCCTCGGACAGGCGACCCACTTTCCGGTATTCCGTGGCGGGGATGCGCTCTACACTCTGCACGCGCGATATACCCGTTGCATGGAGCAGGTGCGGGCGCAGCCCTTTCCCATGGGCAGCGACGCCTTCAACGACCTCGAGTACTTTCATTCGTACCTGAGCAACGGATTGCCCTTGAAGGCGTCGGTCTACCGCCGATAACGCCTGCACGGAGGCCCGTTGCGAAACGTGCCTCGGGTCCATCCGGCGTTCTGCACGCCCCGCTCGGGACGCGCCGGAGTTTCCAGACAGTCGTCTTCGGAGGTCGATTCCGTGTTCGCGTGGTTGCGACGCAAGCCCAAGGTACCGGTGAGCCGGTTGGCGCCGGGGCTGATCCAGTCTGCCCTCGGAACAGCGCAGCAAGCGCTGGCGGCCGGCGATCCGCGTCGCGTCTTCGAGACCCTGACACCGCTGCTCGAGGATGCCGTGGTGCATCCCGAGGCATGCCATGTGGCGGCACTTGCCGCCTGCGCGTCAGGAGATTTCCCGCGGGCCGCGTCGTTGCTCGAGTCGGCGACCGCCGCGGATCCGACGCGCGTCGCGTCGTGGCACACACTCGGGGAAGTGCGCCTCGAAATGCGGGACGGCGCCGCCGCCGTGGAGGCGTTCCGTTCGCTGCTCGCCCACGATCCGGCCTATCGCGCCGCCCATGATCGCCTGCTTACCGCGCTCGGCATGGCGGGTCGGCACGACGAAGCGCTGGTCACCTATCAGATGCATCGTGCGCTCGACTGGACATTCGATGTCCTGGCCAATCCGGCGGCTGCTCTGCATGCCCAGGGCAGGCTGGACGAGGCGGTCGACCTGCTGCGCAAGCGTATTTCCCTCGAGCGCGGCAACGCGCGGCTCTGGACCTATCTCGGCCGCACCCGGCATGCGCAGGGACATCTCGACACCGCGATCGCCTGCTTCCGCGAGGCGGTGAAGGCAGACCCCGACTACCCGCAGGCGCGCCGTGGCCTCGCCTTCGCCCTCGACAGTTCGGGCGAGGTTGCCGACGCCATCGAGCACTATCGCGCTGCCGCCGACTTGCTGACCGTCGATCCGCAGAGCTACTCCGACTATCTCGCGGCGCAGTTGTACATAGGCTGGCCATCGGCAGACGATGCCCGGGTTGCCTACCAGGAGTACGACCGGCGCTTCGGTCTGTCCGGTTCGTCACCGGCCCTTGCGGCGGCAGGCGATGGCGCCCCTCGCCGCTTCCGCATCGGGTACGTCTCCGGGGATTTCGGCGAGCACGCGATCACGTACTTCTTCGAGCCTCTGCTTGAACACCACGACCGGTCGCGCTTCGAGGTCTGGTGTTACGACCGCACGCCTCAACAGGATGCCGCCGGCATCCGGCTGGCCGGCAAGGCCGACCACTGGCACCGCGTGCACGGCGTGGGCTGGGACGATCTCGCGCAGAAGGTGCGCAGCGACGGGATCGATATCCTCATCGATCTGAAGGGACACTTCGACGACAACCACCTGCCGCTCTTCGCCCGGAAGCCTGCTCCCGCGCAGGTTACCTGGCTCGGTTATCCGGATACCACCGGAATGAAGGCGATCGACGCATGGTTCACGGATGACGTAATCGTGAAGGACCTGAGCGGTCAGTACGCAGCCGAGACCGTCACGTCGCTGGGGCCGTTCTTCATGTGCTTCCGCCCCAAGCCCGACGCACCGGTGCCGGCAACGCCGCCGGCCGTTGCCCGGGGGCACGTGACCTTCGGCTGCTTCAACAGCTACGCGAAGATCAGTCCGGGGATGCGGGAAGCCATCGCAGACATCCTCGCCGCACTTCCTGACTCGCGGTGCCTCTTCACCGCCGTGCCCCGCGGCAACGCGCGCGAGCGGCTGCTGGAACTGCTGGAGCAGCGCGGTGTGGAACGGGAGCGTGTTGAGATTCGCGGTCGCGGCGGCCACGACGAGTTTCTTCGCTGGCACGAGGAAGTCGACATCACGCTGGACAGTTTTCCGTACAACGGGACGACTACGGCACTGCATTCTCTCTGGATGGGGGTGCCGTTCGTTACTCTCGCCGGCACCACGCACGTGTCGCGGGTGGGCGCGAGCATCCTGACCAACCTGGGAATGAGCGACTGGGTGGCTGCGGATCGTGACGCCTACGTAGCCCTTGCCGTGGCAAAGGCGAGAGACATCGACGCGCTGGCCAGGCTGCGCGGGACGCTTCGGGAAAGGGTGCGCAACTCGCCCGTCATGGACGAGCCAGGGTTCGTCCGACGCTTCGAGAGCGCCTGCTTGGAACTCGTGCGGAAGTCCGGTGGAACGGGCCGTGAGTGAAGCGGGGCGCGCCGGCGTGCCCCGCCTCCCGTTACTTTGCCCGCTGGGCGAGCCGCACCACCAGTCCCTTCGTCACTTTCTCGACGAAGCCGGCGGAATAGCCCATCTCCTTCAATTGCCAGCGGAAGGTGTTGCCCAGCTTCGCCTTGCGGAAGACGCCGAGCCGGTTCTCCTGGTGAAAGCGCAACGCGCGGGCGTACACGCCTTCGGACACGACGGAGAGCTGGCTCGACGCGGCCTTGTCGGTGCGCGCCTCGCTGGAAGGCGGAAAGCGGCGCGAGAAGTCCTGCGCCAGCGACTTGGCGAAGTCGTCCACCTTACGGGTATCGAACAGTCCGAGCATGATCGTCTCGACTCCACATCACTCGTTTTCGGAACAACGCCCCGGGAGGCGTTGCATGACTTGTGCATGTCGGTGCCTAAGTATACTCGCCGGCACCGAGCCGGGCGTCTCAGCGCAGCCGCCGGAGCGGTCTGACCCCGTCACCCATGATGCAATGGCTCAAGCGTTTCCGTTTACGGTCGGACCCGACTTCTCTTGAGGGGAATTCCGTCCCCGTCGCGGTCGTCCCGGACCCGGTCGACCGTGAGGCCGAGAAGACACGCGCCGACGCCCTGTTCGATGACGGCCGCTTGGAGGAGGCGATCGAGGTCTATCGTGCCCTCCTTGCCCGGGAGCCCGGGTTTGCCCGCGCGTGGAACAACTTCGGTCTTTGTCTGCGTCTGACGGGCCGGTCTGCCGAGGCAGAACAGGCTTTCCGGTCTGCCGTCTCCCATGCTCCGGATCTGGTCGCCGCCTGGATCAATCTCGCTTCCATGCAGGAGGAAGGTCGGCGCATCCCCGAAGCCGTGGAGAGTCTGCGCCGCGCGCTCGCCCTCGACCCCAAGTCCCGCGAGGCACGCAACAACGCCGGCCAGCTGCTCTCGGAACTGGGCCAGTTCTGTGCGGCAGAGGAACAGTTCCGGGCGGGCCTGGCTTCGCATCCGTCGGACGCCGGTCTTTCCTTCAATCTCGGACTCACGCTGACCCGGCAGGGACGGATCGATGATGCGGTGGCGTGCATCCGGGACGCGTTTCGGACCGAGCCGGATTCGCGCATGGTCGCGAGCGCGATCCTCATGACGCTCAACTACGCGGACGATGTCCCGGCGGCAGTGTTGCGCAGCGAGCACGACCGGATTGCCCGCTATCTGGAGGGCGGTGTCGTGCCTTCGAATCTGCCGGCCCGGACGCCGAGCAGTCCCGGTCCGCTCAAGGTGGGGTACTTCTCGGCCGATCTTGGCTACCACGTCGTGAGCTTCTTCATGGAGCCTGTGCTGGCGTCCCACGACCCGGGGTCCGTGGAGGTCTTCTGCTACTACGCCGGACTCAAGGAGGATGCTCAATGCGAAAAGCTGAAGGCGTTCGGGGTCCGGTGGCGGAACGTCGCCACCATGGACGAGGAGTCCCTGCATCGCGCCGTGCTGGCCGATGGCCTGGATGTGGCGGTGGATCTTTCCGGCCACACCGGCGGCAATCGTCTCGCCGTATTCGCCCGTCGCGTGGCGCCCGTGCAGGTCACGTGGCTGGGATATCCGAACACGACCGGCCTGACGGCGATGGACTACCGGCTGAGCGACGCCTGGGCGGACCCGCCCGGCATGACGGAGGCGTGGCACTCGGAACGCCTGTGGCGCCTGCCTGCCGGCTTTCTGGTCTATCGCCCGAGACCCGAAGCCCCCGCGGTCAATCCGCTGCCACGGAACACGAACGGCTACGTCACATTCGGATGCTTCAACAACTTCGCCAAGGTGTCCCCCACGACCTTGCGCCTCTGGGCCGGCGTCCTCGCCGCCGTCCCCGACGCGAAACTGCTCGTGAAGTCGAAGGGACTGGACGAGCCGGCCTTCGCCGCCGAGGTGAAGGAACGCTTCGCGCGTGCCGGCGGAGATGTCTCGCGATTGCAGCTGGAGGGCCAGCAGGCCGCCTTCGAGAATCATCTGTCGCGCTATGGCGCGGTCGACATCGCTCTGGACACCTACCCTTACGGCGGTACGACGACGACCTGCGAAGCCCTGTGGATGGGCGTGCCCGTGGTGACGCTGGCGGGCGAGGTGCACGCGGCCAGAGTCGGTGCGAGTCTTCTGCAACGCATCGGTCATCCGGAATGGATTGCGACGACGGAGTCCGACTTCATTCGCATCGCCCGGGATCTCGCACAAACTGGCACTGCGCTCTCCGAGACGCGCGAGAACCTGCGGCCGCAGATGGCGGCCAGTTCTCTGACGGATGCAGCAGGATTCACACGCGCACTGGAATCGGCGTTCGCTGCGATGGTTCGCGGGGAGTCACCGCCGTGACGAGGCGGACGAACGTGAACGCAGGCCGTCGGAGGGTGCGATGCTGAAGTGGCTGTCTGCCCGAAAGGCACCCGCGGTCGACCCGGCACGCCTGATCGACGAAGGACTCGCCTTGCAGCGGGAGGGGCGCTTCGCAGAAGCGCGGGACAGATACGCGACCTTGCTCGGCGCCGTGCCGGATCACTTCGATGCGCTGTTTCTGACGGGTCTCACCTTTCAGGCGGAGGGAGACCAGACGAAGGCGATCGAAGCGTTCGACCGTGCCGTCTCGGTGAACGGCGATGACGCCGAAGTGCGTTCCGCCCTCGCTGCCAGCTACCGTCTCCAGCAGCGTTGGCCCGAGGCTCTGTCCGCCTACCGGGCGGCGCTCGACCGCGCGCCAACGCGGGCGGACTGGTGGAACGACTTCGGTACGGCGTTGCTCGACTGCGGGCGACACACCGATGCCCTCGCGCCCTTGCAGGAGGCGGCGCGTCTCGATCCCGACCGCGCCGACATCCGCTTCAACCTCGGCAATGCCTGGCGGGTCGCGGGGCAGTTGCGGGAAGCGATAGCGGAGTACCGCGAATGCGTGGCGCGCGATCCCGCATTCCTGAGCGCATGGAACAATCTGGGCATTGCACAGCACGCTCTGGCGCAGTTCGGTCCGGCGATCGAATGCTTCGAGCGGGTCGTCGCCCTCGCGCCCGGCTATGCCGACGGCGTCAACAATCTCGGCTCGGCGCTCCAGGGTGCCGGCCGGCCGCAGGAAGCGATCTCGCGATTCCGTCGAGCCATCGAGCTCGACCCTGCGCATCCGCACGCGTCCCGCAATCTCGCGCAGGCGCTGCAGGAACTCGGGCGCTACGCCGAAGCGGTGGCTGCCTATGAAGATGCACTGACCCGCTCTCCGAGCGAAGCGCTGCGAGTACGTGCCGCAACCGTTCTGCCGGTGGTTCCGGAATCGACGGAAGCGATCGCTGCCGCCCGGCAGCACCTTCTGGACTCGGTGACTGCGCTGACCGAACGGGGCGTGACACTGCCGAACCCGGAGCGCGATATCGCAACGGTGAACTTTCACCTTGCCTATCACGGTCTCAACGATCGTCCGATCCAGCAGGCTCTCGCCCGTCTGTACCTCACCGCATGCCCATCCCTCGGGTGGGAGCGGCCCAGGTCGTCGCGACGCGGCGGCGACAGAGTGCGAGTCGGTTTCGTGACGCGCTTCCTCCACGATCACAGCATCGGCAAGACGTCCCGCGGATTGATCGCCCAGCTCGATCGCACGCAGTTCGAAGTGTTCTCCATTCACGTGCCGCCAGCCCGCGACGACACGATGGCGCGATGGATCCGCGCGCACTCCGACCACAATCTCGATCTCCCGATGGACATCCAGCCCGCGCGCGAGGCGATCGCCGCGCTCGACCTGGATGTCCTGTTCTTCCAGGAAATCGGGATGGACGCCTACACCTATTTCCTTGCATACGCGCGACTGGCCCCTGTGCAGTGCGTATCCTTCGGACATCCGGACACCACAGGCATCCCGAACATGGACTGGTGGGTGTCCTCGGCCAATTTCGAGCCGTCCGATCCGTCCGGTCACTACAGCGAACGGCTGTGGCAGACCGAGGGCGTCGGTACCCTCGCGTACTACTACCGTCCGCAGCAGCCGGAAAGCTGGCCGGGGAGACGGGAGTTCGGGCTGCCCGAGGATCGCCCGCTGTTTTTCTGTCCGCACTCCGTATTCCGGCTGCATCCGGAGTTCGACACGTATCTCGCGGGCATCCTCGAGGCGGATCCGCGTGCCGAGATTCTTCTGCTGGAGGGAACGCAGCCGGCCTGGGTGGAGATGTTCCTTGCCCGCCTCGCCCGGTCCGCGGGTTCCGGCATGAGCCGCATACGGGTTCTGCCGCTGCAGCGGCACGACCGGTTTCTGGCACTGATGCGCACAGCGGATGCCGTGCTCGATCCGATCTGCTTCAACGGCATGAACAACTCGCTCGATGCGTTCTCGGTCGGCACGCCGGTGGTGACCTTTCCGCACCTGTTCCAGCGAGGTCGCCACACGTATGGCATGTATCGGCACATGGGATGGACGGGATGTGTCGCCGAATCGCGGGAGCACTATATCGAGATCGCGACACGGCTCGGCAGGGAGCCGGACTTTCGTGCCGAGGCATCGCGCGAGATTGCAAGGCGCAGTGACGCGCTCTACGAGGACCCGAAGGTCGTCCGCGAGTTCGAGCGCTTCTTCCTGAACGCCGTGGCCCAAGCGAGGCAATAGATGTTCGGATGGCTCAAAGGCAAGACCCCCCCCTCTGTCGCGGACACGGCCAGCCTCGGCGAGATCGTGCAGGCGGGATTCGCCGCCCAGACGGCAGGCGACATGGCTGGCGCAAGGCGGTCTTACGAGCAAGTGCTCGCAGCGGCACCGAAGCACGGGGATGCCAACTACCTGCTCGGTCTGATCGACGCGGCAGACGGTGCGCTGGATCAGGCGCTTCGGCGCTACGACATCGCGATCCAGTCCGACGGCGACAATGCCGCCTACCACTACTCCAGAGCGGAAGTGCTGCGCGCGATGAACCGCCTGCCCGATGCAATTCGTGCGTTCGAGCAGGCACTCGCACGGGCCGACGCCGAAGCGGACTGGTGGAACGAACTCGGCCGCACGAGGGACGCCATCGGCGACAGCGCCGGAGCCGTTGCTGCCTATCGAGAAGCCACCATCCGGCAGCCTCAGCACGCGCCGGCCTGGAGCAATCTCGGGAATGCGCTTGCGGTCATGGGGGACGTCGATGGCGCAGCGGCGGCCTACGAGGCCGGCCTCGCTTGCGCGCCGGATTTCGTGCCCGCGCTGGTCGGTCTCGGCACGCTGCGACAGTCGCAGGGTCAACTCGACGTCGCGGCCGGGCTTCATGAACGGGCGCTCGCCCGGGACCCAGGCAATGTGGAGGCGATGGTCAATCTGGCGGCCGTGTACATCCGTCGCAAGCAGTTGCCGCAGGCGGAGGCCCTGCTCACCGAGGCCACGAAGCGCGCCCCGCACTCGGCGGAGGCGTGGGTCAACCTCGGGACCGCGCAGCGTGCGCAGCGCCGTCACAAGGAAGCACTCGCGTCCCATCACGAAGCCGTGCGTCTGAATCCCGATCACCCCCACGCGCGCGTGCAGCTCGCGATCACACTGGACGAGATGGGCGAACATCCCAGTGCGGAGATGCAGCTCCACGAGGCGCTAGGTCTCGCCCCGGAGGATCCGGAGATCCATTTCGCGATGGCCAACGTGCTGAAGACACTCGGTCAGCACGGCGAATCCGAGGCCGAGTTCCGGAGGGCGCTCGATCTTCGGCCGGCTTACGCTGCGGCATGGATCAACTACGCCGAACTGCTCCACCTCACCGGCCGGATCGATGCTGCTGCCGGCGCGCTGGAGCAGGCGGTGGCCGCCGATCCCGAGAGTCCCGAGGCGCACATGAATCTCGGCATCGCCAAGATGAATCTCGGGTGGGACGACCAGGCCGAGACCGCGTTGCGACGCTCTCTGGAACTCGATCCGGACTCCGGCGGCACCTGGCTCGCGCTCGCGGCCTTCTACTTCTTCAAGGGAAGGCTGGTGGAGTCCGAGGCGGCGAGCCGCAAGGCTCTCGAGCTGCAGCCCGACAGCGCGGCGGCACTGATGAATCTCGGCAACGCGCTGCAGCAGCAGGGCCAGCTCGTCGAATCGGTCGCGGTGACGCGTCGCGCTGTCGAGCTGAAGCCCGACTACGCGCAGGCATGGAGCAATGTGCTGCTCACGCTCAACTACATGGACGGCGTCGATGCGCCGACGTTGCTGAGTGAGCATCGCGCATTCGGCAGACAGTATCCCCCGCGGCGGGCGCCCACGGCCTTTTCCGCGCGCGCTTCCGGCGACAAGCGCCGACTGCGCATCGGCTATGTGTCGCCGGACTTCCGGTTTCACGTCGTGTCGTTCTTCTTCGAGCCGGTGCTCACGGCCCATGACCGCGACCGCTTCGAGGTGGTCTGCTACTACAACGACAACCGTGTCGACGACGTCACCCGCCGGCTGCGGGATAGCGCAGATCTGTGGCGCGACATCGGATCGCTGACCGATGACGAAGTGGAGGCGAAGATGCTCGCCGATGAACTCGACATCGTCGTCGACCTCGCGGGGCACACCTCGAAGAATCGGCTGCCCGTGCTCGCCCGGAGAGTGGCCCCCGTCCAGGTGACATGGCTCGGCTATCCGAACACGACAGGGCTGGAAGCCATGGACTGGCGACTTACCGATGCGCGTGCCGATCCGGCGCCGCTCGCCGATGACCAGCACGTGGAGCGGCTCTATCGTCTCCCCGAAGTTTTCCTTTCGTACGCGCCGCCTGCCGAAGCCCCGCCGGTGACGGAACCGCCGAGTGCCGGCCGAGGCTTCGTGACCTTCAGCGCCTACAACAACTTTGCCAAGGTCGGCGACGAAGTGCTGGCGCTGTGGGCGCGCGTACTCGAGGCGCTGCCGCAGGCGCGGCTCGCCATGAAGACGATGGCGCTGCGGGACGTCGCCGTGCAGGAGGCCGCGAAGGAACGGCTCCGCCGGGTGGGATGCGATCTTTCGCGGGTCACCTTCACCGGCATGATCCCGAGCGTCCGTGACCATCTGGCCACCTACGCCGGCGTCGACATCGCCCTCGATGCCTATCCGTATCACGGCACCACCACGACCTGCGAGTCACTGTGGATGGGCGTGCCTGTCGTCACGCTCGCAGGCAATCGCCACGCGTCACGCGTAGGCGTCACGCTGCTGGAAAGTGTTGGTGCGGGCGAACTGATCGCGACCACGCCGGACGAATACGTCGAGAAGGCCGTGGCGCTCGCGCGAGATCCGGCGCGGCTCGCGTTCTGGCGCCGGGAACTCCGCTCGCGGATGCAGTCCTCGGCCCTGACCGATCACGCACGCTTCACCGCGCAGCTGGAAGCCGGCTACCTCGACATGTGGGCGCAGTGGCGTAACCGATGCTGAGCTTTCTGCGCCGCCGCCGATCGCAGGACGACACCCGTCGGATCCTCGATGCCGTCGAACGCGCGGCAGCGGCCGGAGAGTGGTCAGACGTCAGAGATCTTTGTGAGCAGGCGAGCCAGGACGGAGCCGGTGATCCGCGTCTTCGTCACTGGCAAGCCCGGACGTTGTGGGTGATGGGGGATCGCGGTGCGGCGCTCGACCTCATGGAGGCGCTGGCCGATTCCGAGAGCGCGGATGCCGTGATCCTCAAGGAGTTCGCCACGTGGCTGGCGATCAGCGGGAGCGCCGGACGCGCCCGTCCCTTGTTCGAGAGAGCACTCGCGATCGCGCCCGACGATCCCGAGTGCTGGATCGGCGCGGGCAACACCGCGCTGTTTTCCGGTGACGCAGTTCGCGCGCTCGAGTGTTACGAGAGGGCTCATGCCCTCACGCCACGCGATGCCGGCGTAATGCGCAACGCGGCTGCTGCGGTGCGCGCTCTCGGACGCAGCGATCAGGTCGTGATCTGGCTGGAGCGTGCCGTGGCGCAGGCTCCGGAGGACGCGTCGCTGCTGGCCGAACTTGGAGACGCGTGCCGTCAGGCTGGCGATACCAAAGGCGCAGAGCGTGCCTATCGCGAGGCGCTGGTGCGGGACCCGGGTTGCTTGCAGGCGATCAACAACCTGGGACTGCTCCTCTATGACGAGTTGCGTCTGGATGAGGCGGAGGCCGTGCTTGCACCAGCACTCGACGCGCCGGGTGCGCCCCCGGACATCGCTGCAAACCTCGCCAACGTGCGGTCGCTGCAGAATCGCCTGGATGAGGCTCTGGTCCTCTCGGATCGCGCCTTTGCCGCGGGGTACGACCGGCCCGAGGGACGGTTCTCCCGCGGGATGATCCTCCTCTCGCTGCAGCGCTACGAGGAAGGATGGCCGTGCTATGAGGCGCGCTTCGAGATAGCCGGCTTCGGCTCGCACACGCGACCCGGTGCGCCGTGGAAAGGAGAGTCCCTCGCGGGCAGGCGCATCCTCGTCTGGGCGGAGCAGGGTATCGGCGACACGTTCCAGTTCGTGCGCTACGTGACGCTGCTCGAAAAGCTGGGCGCCAGCGTCTGCCTGGAAGTGCAGGAGCCTGCACGCCGTATCGTGGCGGCCAGCTTTCCCGACGCCGACGTTCGTGCGCAAGGAGCGGACTGGGCGGACCTGCGAATCGACTTTCACTGTGCCGTGATGTCCCTGCCGTTCCGATTCGGGACGACCTTCGCGCAGGTGCCGTGGTACGGGCCCTATCTGACGGAAGCAGACCCTTCCGGCAGCGCCCCGGCGGCGGCGGGCCCGCTTCGCGTCGGTCTTGTCTGGGCGGGGAATCCGTCGAACCCCACCGACCGGAATCGATCCATGCACTGGGACGATCTGGCGCCCGTGGCGGACATGCCCGGGATCGTCTTCTTCCCGCTGCAGGTGGGACCCGCCGCCGCCCAGTGCCGTCGCACGGACGGACCGTGGTGGCAGGACCGGAGGGGAACCTTGCGGGACTTTGCCGATACCGCGGCCCTGATGCGAACGCTCGACCTCATCGTGACGGTCGATACGGCGGTGGCGCACCTCGCCGGGGCGATGGGTCTGGAGACCTGGGTGCTGCTATCCCACGCGCCGGACTGGCGGTGGCTGCCGGCGCAGCCTGCGACACCCTGGTATCCGACCCAGACGCTGTTCCGTCGCCCGGCGCCAGGGCGCTGGGACGTGCCTGTCAGGGAAATCGTCGAGCGGCTCGAGGGGCGTCGTCGCTGACCGGGACGCGTGTCTCGGCAATCGTCAGACTGGTTTACGGGCGACGATGTTGCAGCTGATGGGGATGCCCTTGAAGGCGAACCGGCTGGTATCGTCGAACAATCCGAAATCGTCCACGCGGCGAAGATCCGCGAAGCCCGCGGTCCTCAGGAAGTCCGCCAGGAACTCCTCGTTGAGGCCGACGTAGTGGAAGTCGTGCTGGTGCATCTGGCCGCCGAACATCATTCGCATGATCTCGAAGCGTTCGCGGATATCCACCGATTCCCGCAGGAGAAACAGCTCCGCGAGCGTGTCGAGATCCGGCACGCTGACGTAGAGCGTGCCACCGGGGACGAGCACCCGGTTCCACTCCCGCAGTGCAGCAAGCAGATCCTTCTGGTAGCCGAAATGCTCGGCCACGTGGGACGCATAAAGCGCATCGAAAGTCGCTGTCGGAAATCGAGACAGGTCGAGGGCATTGCCGACATGGTCCACATGGGGCTCGGGGATGGCGTCGAGTACTTCCCACTCGGGATGCCGCTGCCGACCGCCGATGTGTAATTTGCGCATGTGCTGCCTCGGGAATAAGGGGACCGCCGAAACGAAAAGGGAGGCTGAAGCCTCCCTTCGAACTGACCTGCGCCGGGCGTGATCAGGTCTTCGGATAGTACTTGGAGGGAACGCTGCCGCTCACCGTCCAGGAACTGCCCGAGGCGGAGCAGGAAGACGTCCACACGATCGTCTGACCCGTTGCAACGGACGTACCGATCTGCTTGAGCGTCACGGTGACGGTACCGCTCGACGTGGTACCTGCAGCCAGCGTCACGCCGGCCACGTGCGCGCCGGTGATTGCAGTCGAGGTGGGCAGGCCAGCCGACGCGTTGTCGGTGACGCCGGTGCCGGACACACCCAGGGTCGCTTCGGAGCAAGCCTGACCGATGGCCAGCCGTGCGGGCTCGGAGAGGCTGACGCCCTCCTGGATACGAGCGCGAACGGTGTAGTCCTGATAGGCAGGCAGCGCGACCGCCGCCAGGATGCCGATGATCGCAACCACGATCATCAGTTCGATGAGGGTAAAGCCTTGCTGAAGACGCTTCATTTTCGTAATGCTCCTAAAGGCTGTGGGATCCAGACACAATCGGGTGCTGTGCGTAGGGTTTTACGCAAACGATGTGCCAAGGGATTTTCATCCCGCGGCTGCGAAAGGGCATTTTTCTCCTTCGCGGGCGCCTGCCGGGCGGATTCGAAGGCCTGAACCGGACCGGGGACTTTCGCGCGTTCCCGAATTCCCTGCCGGACGGCCACGCACCCCGTCAGGGCGCTGTCGGGACGGGGTCGCGGAGACGGGCCGGAAGGCGCCGTGGCGCAGCAGTCAATTCCTGACGAAATCTGTCAGTCAATTCTGGAAGCCAGGAATGGCCGAGTGATCCACTTCGTCGATCTGCTCCGGATCGAGGAACTGCTCGGCGTATCGGAGGTAGACACGCTCTCGCACGAACACGTCGAACAGATCGGGGTCGATGTGCCCGTTCAGCTTGAAGCGTCCGAGAATGTGCAACGACTCCGTAAGGGTCTTTCCCTTCTTGTAGGGACGATCCTTGGCAGTGAGCGCCTCGAAGATGTCCGCGATTCCCATGACCCTGGCCGGGATGGACATCTCTTCCCGGCGGAGTCCGCGCGGGTAGCCCTTGCCGTCCATCCTCTCGTGGTGCCCTCCCGCGTACTCGGGAACGTTCTCGAGGTGACGGGGCCAGGGCAGTGCTTCGAGCATCTTGATCGTGATGTCGATGTGATGATTGATCACCTGCCGTTCCTTGGCCGTCAGCGTCCCGGCGCGGATCGTGAGGTTCTCGATCTCCTCGGCGGAGAGGAAGTCCCTCGTCGTGCCGTCAGGTGCCCGCCAGCGGTACTTGGTCGAAATGGACAGTACTCGACGCTGGTCTTCGTCGCTCATCGCCTCGGAGCCGATGTTCGATCGGCGAAGGAAATCGCGGTCGTCATCGATTTCGCGCAGCCGTTCGCGGAGTGAGTGTTCGAGCACCGAACCCTCGGCGCCGCGCGTCGAGAAACGCGAGTCCAGGCGCGCTCTCAGCATCTCGATCTCGGCATCGCGCTTGATCACCTCGAAGCGCGCGTCGATGAGTTCGATCCGATCGAAGATGGTCTGGAGCTTCGTCGCCTTGTCGACCACGTGGACCGGCGTCGTCACCTTGCCGCAGTCGTGCAGCAGCCCCGCGATCTTGAGTTCGTAGCGGTCCTTCTCCGTCATCTTCCAGCCCGCGAGCGGCCCTGCGCCCGCTGCGCTCGCGGCTTCCGCGAGCATCATCGTCAGCACGGGCACACGCTCGCAGTGTCCGCCCGTGTAGGGCGACTTGTCGTCGATCGCTTCGTTGATGAGGTTGATGAACGACTCGAAGAGCTGCTCGAGCTGCGTGATGAGCAGCCGGTTGGTGAGCGCGACCGCTGCCTGCGACGCGAGAGATTCCGCGAGCTGACGGTCGGCGTCACTGAATGGGGTGATGCGGCCCGATGCGCGATCCTTCGCATTGATCAGCTGAAGCACGCCGATGATCTGGCCTTCGTGGTCTTTGAGCGGTACCGTGAGGAAGGACTGCGACCGGTAGCCCGTGCGGCTGTCGAAGGACTTGGTGCCGGAGAAGTCGAAGCCCTTTTCGCTGTAGGCGTCTGCGATGTTCACAGTGCAGTCGCGCAGCACGCTGAACGCCACGACGGTCGAGGTGTTCTCCGCGCCACTGCTGTCGCGAAGCCGGATCGGCTCGAACGGGATGGCCTCGCCCGTCGTGCCGCCCATGGCGATGCCCAGCACTTCGTTCCGGATGATCTCGAAGTGGAGGAGATTGTCGTCCGCCTGGTGACGACGGTAGAGCGTGCCGCCTTCGGCGTTGGTGATCTTCTTCGCCGCGAGGAGGATGACTTCGAGCAGCCGGGAGATGTCGCGCTCCCGCGAGAGCGAAATGCCGATCTCGTTGAGTTCTTCGAGCCGGCGCAGCAGATCCCTGACGGCAACCGCGGCGTCCAGCGGCTCTGTGGAGATCGACATGGGGAGTCTCTCGCGATCCGTTGGCGCTACTTGATACAGACTGCCCGCACCTGCTTCATGTCGGTGATGCCCTGCAGGACCTTCTCGATGCCGTCCTGCTTCAGGGTACGCATGCCTTCCTGGAGCGCGGTCGCGACGATCTCGGCCACCCGTGCCTTCTCCTGGACGTGACGCTTCACCGTCTCGCTGCCCATCAGCAGTTCGTGCAGACCGACACGCCCCTTGTAGCCCGTGCCGCTGCAGGTGTCGCAGCCGACGGCGGTGTAGAGGGTGAACTGCCCCTTGTCGTTGGCGAAGCTCTGCGCCCACTCCTTGTAAAGCGCCTCGAACGCCGCCTTGGGATCGCGCTTCCAGTACTCGGTGTTGCGAAGCTCCACTGCGTACTCTTCCATCATGGCCTTGATCTCGTCCTGAGACGCCGTGTGGGACTGCTTGCACTTGGAGCACAGGCGCTTCGCCAGACGCTGGGCGAGCACGCCGAGCAGGGCATCGGCGAAGTTGAACGGATCCATGCCCATGTCGAGCAGGCGGATGACCGACTCCGGCGCGCTGTTGGTGTGCAGCGTCGCGAACACGAGGTGACCGGTCAGTGAGGCTTCGATGCCGATCGCGGTGGTTTCCTTGTCGCGCATTTCACCGACCATGATCACGTCGGGATCCGCCCGCAGGAACGCACGCATCGCGGTGGCGAAGGTGACGCCCGCCTTCGGATTCATCTGCACCTGCCGCAAGCCCTTCTGCGTGATTTCGACCGGGTCCTCGGCCGTCCAGATCTTCGTCTCCGGTGTGTTGATGTAGCCGAGGATGGAGTGCAGGGTCGTCGTCTTGCCGGAACCGGTCGGGCCGCAGACGAAGAAGAGGCCGTACGGCTTGCTGATCGTGTCCTTGACGTTCTTCAGGTTCCGCGCGGAGAGTCCGAGCTTGTCCAGAGGAATGGGTTCGCCGGCTGCCAGGATACGCATCACGATGTCTTCGACGCCGCCCTGTGAGGGAATCGTCGCGACACGAAGTTCGATGTCCAGCGGGCCGAACTTCTTGAACTTGATCTTGCCGTCCTGAGGCTTGCGACGCTCCGAGATGTCGAGGTCGCACATGATCTTCAGACGGGCCGCGAGGGCATTGCGGTACGAGGAAGGTACCGAGATGTAGGGCACCAGCGTGCCGTCCTTGCGGAAGCGGACCTCGGTCTTGCCCTTGCCGGGGAAGGGCTCGATGTGGATGTCCGAGGCGCCCTGGTGATAGGCGTCGACGATGATCTTGTTGACCAGACGGACCAGCTCGTTGTCCTGGGCCAGCGTGACATCATCGGTGCCGGAGCCCAGGTCGAGATCGCTCTCGTCATCGAGCTTGTTCAGCAGTTCGCCCACGTCGGCGACGAATTCCTCGGAGGACGAGCCACCGCCACCGCCGAAGAACTGATCCACCGTCGCGCGGAACTCCCGCTGCGTGGTGACGGTGTACTGGGCCTTTGCGCGCGGGAAGATGTTGGTCACCATGCGCGAGGCGCGCAGGCGTTCGGGGTCCGTCGTGATGACGAGCAATCCGTCCTTGCCTTCTTCGAGGGGCAGCCAGCCGCTGCTCTCCACGAAGTCGCGCTTGAGATTGCGCAGCAGGTCGACCGGCTTGATCCGGTCGGCGCGGAACGGCTCGTAGGCCACGCCGAAGAACGCGGCGATCGCCTCGCCGATCGCCTGCGGCTTCACCTGAAACTCATCGATGAGCACATCCTCGATATCCAGATTCTTGCGGCGGGCCGAGCGAGTCGCGAGCTCGATCTCCTCCGAGGAGAGGATGGCGTTGGTGACGAGCCCGTCGTACTTGCCCCGCAGACTCTGGGCGGGCTTCTGCCGCTGCTTGAGCGCAATCGCGAGGGTTTCGCAGAGATTGACCGCGCCTTCCTCGGAGGGCGGGCCGAAGGTATCCGCTTCCTTCGCGTTGATGATCTGGACGACGCCGATCAGCTCGTTGCTGCCCGCCTCGAGGATGGGGACCACCAGCATCTGCTTGGTGCGGTATCCCGTGCGGCGGTCGACTTCCTTCAGGAACTTGAGTTGAGGGCTGAGGCCGCGCAGTTCTTCTTCGTCATACACGTCGCGGATGTTGACCAGACGCTTGTGCGCGGCGACGAAGCCGGCAACGCTCTGCTCGTTGATCGGCAGCTTGAGATCCTTGAACGACGACAGGCCGGTCTTGACCTTCGAGACGATGGATCCCTTGTCCTCGGCCACGGTGTAGATGGTGAGCCGATCGGCCTCGAAGAGGTCGCAGATCTCCTGCGACACCTCGAGCATGATCTCGTCGACGTTGGCGGTCGCGTGGATCTTGTTCGTGACGGCCTGCAACTGACGCTGGAAATCGAGCTTGCGGCTGATCTCCGCGATGTTCTGACCGGGCTGCGGTTTGGACTCGAGAACCGTACTCATGACACTCACCCTGTCTGACTCGCCGTCGCCGGCGCGTATTCAGCGCGACGACGGTCCTGCAACGCGAATGCTCCCGACGCCTTCATGCCCCGGTTCTGCGGGGACCCCGTGGCATCAGAGCTTGAACACGTGTCCGTTGGCGAGCATGCGCGGATTGAACGCTTCCGCGCACTCCTCGATGTCGGACATCGTGATGGCACCTTCTCCGGGCTTCAAGTGCGTGATGTAGATCCGCACCTTGCCCTTGATCTTGCCCAGTTCCTCGGCCAGCTTGGCGGGCCAGAGGTGCTTGGAGGCTCGGGCGAGTTCCGCCTCGCCGTTGTGGAACGCGGTCTCGATGATCACGTAGCGGAGATTCGCGATCCGGTTGGCGGTCTCCCACAGTTCCGGACACTCGGTGGTGTCACCCGTGAACAGCAGGCTCGCCTCGCCGCTGTCGACCCAGTAGCCGACTGCCGGCACAGTGTGATTTGCCGGAACCGGTGTGAAGCGCCGGCCGCCAATGTCGGTGGTCTCGCCGAGCCGGACCGGCACGAACCGGAGGAACGGCGCAGTCTCATCGGGGATCTTCGAGAAATCGGGCCAGATCTTCCAGTTGAAGATGTGGTCGCGAATGATCTGCAGGGTTTCCTGCGTGGCGTACACGTTGATCGGCTTGCTGCGCATGCCCCCCACGGTGTCCACCAGGAACGGGAGCATCGCCACGTGATCCAGATGCGAATGTGTGAGGAACACATGGTCGACCAGCTGCAATTCGGTGAGGCTCAGATCCCCGACACCCGTGCCGGCGTCGATGAGAATGTCCTGATCGACCACCATGGAGGTCGTTCGCAGGTTCCCGCCGATACCGCCGCTACATCCCAGGACTCGAACTAGCATGTGACCGTCTACTTGGTGTCGAAGTCGAAAACGCCATCCCAGCCCGGTCCGGGCGGATGGCCCCGAAGATACGCGATCCGTTCCAGGAATGCCTGGTACAGACCGTCGGACGGGTCGGCGCGCTGAAGATTCAGCAACTGCAGCTCCGCCTTGTCCCAGTCCTGGGCACGATAGAACTTCAGCGCCTGCTGGAACAGCTTGATGCGGTCCATCGCATCCTTGGGCAC
>CAZEDA010000011.1:0-27608 GCA_964510915.1 uncultured Rhodocyclaceae bacterium
CGAAGGGGCGTGGCTCGCGGAAGACCGGGGGGAGGAATGGCCGTGGACGGCGTGGACGTGACTGTGTGCCATGGGGAGACTCCCGAGTGATGGAATGGAGAACCCATGCTGGGCCTTCCCACGATGGGAAGGTCAAGCCCGCTGAAACGATGCCGACCGTTGCGTCCGCGAAGGGGCGCGCGCTCGATTGGTCCCGCAGCCGCCTGACGTCGCTCAGGCCGGACTGTGCAGCGCGATGATGTTGCCCTC
Organism: uncultured Rhodocyclaceae bacterium; assembly: GCA_964510915.1. Taxonomy (GTDB): domain Bacteria; phylum Pseudomonadota; class Gammaproteobacteria; order Burkholderiales. Next base: position 250 of record CAZEDA010000011.1, read on the forward strand.
GCTGTCCTCGAACTCCGCCACCCACCCCAGGTCGCCGATGGAGGTCTTCGGGTACATGACGACGCCGCCTGCGGCCACTGCACGTGCGAGGGTAGCCTCGATGTCGTCGGTCCTGAAGTAGATCCGGGTGCCCTGCCGGCCGGGAACATAACTCGCGCCGCGAGCCAGGGCGCCGGTGATGGCGTTGGTACCTTCGGCTTCGGGAAACAGGGCCATCTCGTTGCCGTCGATCTCGGTACGCTCCAGCTTCAGGCCGAACACCGCTTGATAGAAGGCAACGGCGCGATCCATTTCGCTGACGGCAATCTCGAAGTAGCAGACAGGGTGGGCCACGGGGACTCCGGCGCTCGGTTTCGATCATCCATCGACCGGGATCGGAACCGGCGAGTTCCGGCCTGCGGAAGGTCTGCGAAGGCTACGCAGAGCTTCCGGGGTTCGCGCTTCCGCGCGCCACCCAGCGGCGATCGGCGAGGACGACGGACGTCTCGATCTGACGCTCCGGGATGGACCAGAAACGACGCAGCAGCGAGTCCTTCTCGGCGTCTGTCACGACGATGTAACCGTTGCGGCGGTAGAAGGCGATGGCCCAGGTTGCAGCAGCCCAGGTCCCGATGAGGACCGGTCTGGTGGTCAGGGCTTCCACGTGGTGCAGGAGCGCGGTGCCGACCCCGGCCCGCTGCACGTCGGGCGAGACATACGCATGCCGCACGAGTGCCACTTCGTCCCGATCCTGGATGCCCATCATGCCGGCGGGCGTGCCGGCAACCTCGGCCAGCCAGAACTCGATGCCGTCGGCGATCTCCTGACGCAGTTCACTCTCGGGCATGTAGGGTTCATGCCAGCAGTCGGGCGGGATGACGCCCCGGTAAGCCTGCGCGGCCCGATCGACGATCTCCAGCATGGCCGGCAGATCGTCGGGGCGCGCAGCGCGAATCTTCATGACGGGGCCCGCACGCCGGTTCAGCTCCAGTCGTCCATGTCGTGACGGATGCTGTGCCGGTTGGCGATGAGCTCGTCGAGCGTCGGCTCGCCGTTGAGCGCGCGCCGTATGGCGAGCTTGGTGGCCTCGTAATTGGTGCGGTACATGTCCTTCTTGTCGAGGTTCGGGTCCTTCGCGCAGCGCGGATCGATCCACACCAGGCTGATGATGCACAGGTCGTTCGCGACGGCCTTCGGAATCACGCCCTCGATCACGCAGTCGATGACGCCGTCAGCCGTGGCCGCCTGCACCACGCCGCCGAACAGTTCGATGTTGGCGGTGTCCTTGAGCGTGACCTTGGGCACCATGATCGTCGGCGGACGGACCATCTGGTTGCACGCCCGGATCGCGAACATCGCCGTGTGGCCCTTGCTCTGCGCCATCATGCTGGCGAATGCGGTGCCCACCGGGCCGTTCGTCCGGCCGATGAGAATTTCGGGCATCGCGTCGGTGAACTGTCCGTCGGCAGCGAGAACGGTCGCTTCACCGGCGTGGAAGGTGTAGTCGTTGGTCATGGATCGGGCCTTGGGAAGGGATGTGGCGGAATTCTGGTTGAACCGCCACCGACATTCAACACGGCGAACACGGCGGCGACGCTCGGCGCGCACGCAGCGCCACACCCTGTCAGTCGGTCCGGACCGCCATCGGACCGAAGAAGCCGACGATGCGGCGGATGCGCGCGGCGTCGTCGGTGAGTTCCGCAATGTCGAGCCCTTCGGGCAGCGCGATGCCATCGGCCTGGATCACCCGCCACGCGAAGCGCGCAACGCCGTGGTGGAGGTCGACTGCGCTGGTGCGGACGACCCGGGCTCCCGGCCGCCGCGACAGCACCCGCTCGATGTGTGCGAGAAGTTCCGCTGCGGTCGTGGCGTGCACTGTCGGATCGGTGTAGGTGGCGCCAGGAGCCCATACGGCGCCAAGCAGCAGCGCCCTCTGTTCGGGCGATGGGTCGCTCCACACCGCGCAGTAGCGATCGATCAGCGCGGTCACCTCGGCAATGTGTCTGGCGCTTTCCATGATCGGACCTGCCGGCGCCCGGGTCAGGCGGGTTCGTCAGGAGAGGCGGTCGGCGTCGCGGCAGGCACGTGGATCTGCATCTCCAGTGCGGCCACGCCGATGTTCACGGTGGCCGTCAGCGTGACCGGTCGCGCGGACAGCGGACGGGACTCCAGTTCCTTCAGCGCGATCTCGAGAATGTTGCAGACCTGGGCCGTTGAAGCGCGCACGGCCTTCTCGTTCACGGCCTCGGTCATGTTCGCAGCGCTGGTCGCCAGGGAATCGACGCCACCCTTCACCGAGGCGGAGATGCCTTCCACGGCGTCGGAGGCCTTGGACGCCACCTGCGTCCCGATGTCCTTCAGTTTGTCGAGCATGGGGATTCCTCAGTCAGTCGCGACCGGCACGAGCCCGGCTTCGCAGGCCTTGATGTGCAGCGCGAGGTACTTGGAGTAGATGCGGCACTGCGCGAAGCTGCCGGCGATGAACCACAGGCCGGGCTGCGCCGTGCGCGTGAACATGTTGCGAAGTTCGTGGCCTTCGCCGAAGCCCCAGATGGGGCCGATGCGGTCGGCCACCGCGTCCCCGAGAAGCTTTCGCACGAGGGCTTCCTGTCCGAAGTATCCGGTCGCGAGCACGATGAGGTCCGCCGGCACGGTCCGGCCGTCCTTGAGGCGCGCGCCCTCCGGCACGAACTCGGTGATGTCCGCGTACTGCACGAGACCGATCCTGCCTTCGGCCACGAGATCCGAGCAGCCGACATTGAAGTAGTAGCCGCCGCCTCGCGTGAGGTACTTGAACTGCCAGCCGGTGTCGTCCTCGCCAAAGTCGAGCCGGAAGCCGACGCGCTCCAGCGCATCGAGCAGCGGCTTGTCCATCGCCCGCGCCCTGGCCGTGAAGGTCTGATGACTCTTCCTTGCCAGAGGCACCGGGATCGACATCGTGATGAGATCGCAGTCTTCCGTGGACGGCCCTTCGTCGTAGAGCGCGTAGGGCAGCTGGGCGCTGGGTTCGATGTTGACGATCATCGTCGGGCTGCGCTGGACCAGCGTGACGTCCGCGCCGCTCGAATGCAGATCCTGCGCGATGTCGTGGCCGCTGCTGCCGGTGCCGATCACCATCGCCTTGCGGCCGCGCCACGCATCGCCGTCCTGGAACTCGCTCGAATGCATCACGCGTCCCGCGAACCGGGGCAGCGACGCGATGCGGGGAATGCTCGGGAGGCAGCTCGCACCGGTGGCCATGACGACATGGCGCGGACGCATCGTGCGACGGCTGCCGTCGGCGAGCCGCAGGGTGACGGACCAGCAGCCTGCGGCCTCGTCGTAGCTTCCGGATTCGAACTCGGTGCGGGTCCAGCAGTTGAGTTCGAGGGCCTCCACGTAGGCCTCGAACCAGCCGGCGATCTTGTCCTTGGGAATGTACGTGGGCCAGGTGGGCGGGAACGGCATGTACGGCATGTGGTTCACCTGCACCTGATTGTGCAGCGTGAGGGCGTGGTAGCGATGCCGCCAGTTGTCGCCGATGCGCTCCTCGCGATCGACGATCAGCGTGTCCACGCCGAGCTGGGTGAGCCTTGCCGCCGTCGCGAGTCCCGCCTGCCCGGCGCCGATGACGAGCACGGCGGGGTCCCGGTCTGCATACGCTCTCGCCGCCTGCCGCAGATCGAACCAGTTGGGCCCGTGAAAGTCCCGCGAGTACGTCTCGCCTTTCGGTCGCGCCTTGCCAACGCTTTCCTCGTGTCCCGTGAGCGAATCGAGCGCGGTCAGCAGCGTCCAGGCCTTGGGGCCGGACGTCCCGTCGCTGTCGTGTGTCAGGCGCAGCACGCCGTTGCCCAGGCCTTCCCGGGTCTCGAAGGTGAAGAACGCCTCGATCGCGTGCCGGCCGCTGCGCATCACGCGCCGGGGCGGCGTGCGGTTGTCGGCAAGGCGGAATCCTCGCGGGGCCATGCGTCCGCTTGCCGCAGTGAGAGCGTCCACGACGGCGGTCGCTCCGCAGATCGTGTCGATGGACCACGTGAGAGCAAGAACATCGCGCCAGTAGCTGTCCGCCTCGAACAGCACCGTGAGGGCGGAGCGGTCGCGAGCAGCGAGCGCCTGATCGAACCGTTCTAGCCACGCCTCGACCACCGGCGAGAGGGATTCGGACTTCATCGGATTTCCTGGCGATTCAACGGGACGGCACGGCGGCCGTGCAACGGACGGCGCCACCGCCGCGGTCGCCCGTCACCACTTCCCCGGACGGGGAATGACGATACGCCGCAGAGTGGGGGTGTGCAACGATCGGGCGTTCGAGCTCTTCTCACCTCGCCGGCCGGTTGAGTTTTCCCGCGCCGCGGAGGACCATGGGCCTCCCCCGCACGAGGGGTGATCGGCCATCCCCGATCGCCCGCCGGGACAGCAATCAGAGGACGGCAGTCATATGGCCAAGGTCGAAGTCCGGGAAACGGTGCTTTCCATTCGCATGACCGACGAGTTGCTGGCGGGTCTCGATGCCTTGCGCGCGACCTGGAAGACCGATCCCGCCAAGGTGCCGAAGGGCCTGTCGTGCTCCGAGTCCGGCGCCGGGGAGTTCGTGCTCGTCGCCGCCGAGTCGGCGTTCGTCACCCTGCCGGGTGCGTGCGTGATCAAGACGCTGGGCGCCATCGAACTCGAGGACGGCGGCCCCATGTTCGACGAAGGCGCGCATTCCAAGTCGCTCATCCTGCGGCATACCGCCGATGGCTGGCGCTTCTCGGTGAAGTTCTCGGCGCCGGTCGAGCGCGCCAGGAAGATTCCGCCGCACTGACGGCTAGCCGAGGTCCGCAAGGCGCCGGCGGCGCTCGGCTTCTTCCTCCACGACCGCATCGATGTCCCGCATGAGCGCATCGACGTCCGCGGGCGCCTCGTCGTGGACGAAGGTCCCGGTGAGTTCGGAGTCCGGCCTCAGCGCGCCTGCGGCATACAGCGCCCAGATCTCGTGGCCGTAGTCGGTGGCCAGGATCTCCGGCACGAACTGCCCGAAGAACGCCGCGAGATTGTTCACGTCGCGCACCAGCATGCTCTTCGCGTGATTGTTGCCGGCGGCGTCGATCGCCTGGGGCAGATCGATGATCACCGGTCCGTCCGCATCGACGAGGATGTTGTACGCGGAGAGATCGCCGTGCACAACGCCCGCGCAGAGCATCAGCACGACCTGCCGGATCAGCGCGGCGTGATAGGCGAGCGCCTGATCCGCGGTGAGCGCGAGGTCCTCGAGTCTTGGTGCAGCATTCCCCTCGGCGTCGGTGACGAGTTCCATGAGGAGCACGCCTTCATGGAAGTTGTAGGGCTTGGGCACCCGCACGCCGGCCCCCGCGAGCCGGTAGAGCGCATCCACCTCGGCGTGCTGCCAGGCGGCCTCCTGTTCCTTGCGGCCGTAGCGCGAGCCCTTCTCCATGGCCCGGGCCTGCCGGCTGTTCTTCACCTTGCGGCCTTCCGTGTACGACACGCTCTGCCGGAAGCCGCGCTTGTCGGCCTCCTTGTAGACCTTCGCACAGCGCGCCTCGCCGCCGCACAGCACGACGAACACCATCGCTTCCTTGCCGCTCTTCAGCTGACGCACGACTTCGTCGACGAGACCGTCTTCGACCAGGGGCAGCAAACGCGGGGGTGTCTTCAAACGGGTCTCACGGAAGGGTTCGGACAACGGAAGGGATCGCGTCGGATCATGCCGTGCGCGGGAGTCGGTGCCTACAGGTTTCGCGCCGCGCCGGCGCCGGGGGTCGCCGTTGCGAACGTCGAGTGGCATTCCCGGAGTCGGCGCGGTCGCGCCTCGTCCGGGCTACGAATCCCGTAGCCTGGACGAGGGACGCAGTCCCGACTCCAGGGAACGGTGTCACCTACGCCGATCGGCCACCGACCCCGTTCATCCTCGAACGAAACGCCGGTACACCTCCGGATATCGCGCTTCGAGTTCGCTCTCCTGCCACCGCATGCCGCTGGTCCCGGCCGCCTTGCGGGCGGGTCGGACGAGGTCTTCACCGGTGGCGGCGCGATAGGCTTCGCCGGCCACGGACAGGAGTTCCTCGCACTGGAAGTCCCAGCAGTCCTCGTGGTGCTCGAGCAGTTCCACCGGACCGGCCACGGCGGCGTCGAACGTCACCCGACCCTGCGCGACGACCCAAGCCCGGAAGTAGTCGAAACTGTCGTCGGAGCACCCGCCCCGCGCGAGATGCGCGAACGCCCAGAGATCCCAGGTATTGAGCTTGACGAGTCTGGCGGTGAGCAGCTTGTCGAAAGCCTCGATGTCCTTCGGCGCGCAGGCCTTCAACTGTTCTTCCACCGCGCCCGCGAACTGCGTGGCGCTGCCGGCACCGGCGCGTGCCTTGCCGATCAGCGCCCAGAACTGCGTTTCGGTCATGCCGCGCGACTTCCGCGCCGGCGCAGCGGGCGGCATCCTCGCCTGGAAGGCCAGCATCTCCTGCTTCAGCGCATCCTGTTCGGCCTCGAGCTTCAGCGACCAGAGGTTGTGCCAGTACTCGGCGTAGACCTCCATGCACGTCGCGTAGTACTTCGCGGCATCGCGCATGTGACCGAGATGGCCCTTCTGCGCCTCCGGCCAGCTGCGCCAGAACGCGCGCGACCGGCTGCCGACAAGACCGCGGAAGAGGGCATGCACGCGCTCGATCTCGCCCGCATCCCGCAGTCCCTTGCCGAGGACGATGATGTCGATGCGCCCGCCCTCGAGGTCGTACTGTTCCTGCACGTGGCGGATGAGATCGTCGAACCGCTTCTCCGCGATCCACCGCTCGAAGAGTTCGCCCTCCAGCCGCTCGGCTTCTTCCGCCGAGGGATCGCGACCGAGCGTGCGGGCGAGTTTCTCCCACTCGGTGTCGTACGTCCGTTCGAACTTTGACATGGTCCTCGCCGGGTCGGCGTGTCAGAGCGGCGGCCGCGACGGGACGGCACCTTCCGCAGATTCCTTCGCGTGGTCCCGCGCGAGCGGGTGCTGCTCCGCCGTGAAGTTGCCGTAGGTCCGCAGGACCTGGGCGATGACGACCTGATAGCCCGCGAGCCAGTTGTCCTGCGCCGCCTTGGCTTCCAGGTGGCGGGGATGCTTCATGAGCTGCTGCAGCGCGTCGAGCGACTCCCAGTAGTACACGTTCGAGATGAGGCCGGTCGTCGGATTTTCCCAGGCCTCCTCCCCGAGGTAGCCGGAAATGGCCCTGGCAGCCGCGGCGATCTCCTCGTCGAGACGGTAGAACGTGTCGTCGTACTGTTTCTTCGCGAAGATGAAGGTGGAGGAGTACATCGTTCTCCCGTATGCGGAATCAGTTGGCAGGTCTCAGCACTTCGAAGCCCTCCTCCTCGCCGGCGGCGGAGTAGGTGACGCGGCGGTCGAGCTTGCCGTCCCGGTCGAAGTCGATATCCGCATGGACGATCCTGCCCAGTCGCAGGGTCTCCACGCGCAGCGGCAAGCCAGTGTACTTGTCGAGGTAGACCATCTCGGTCGCGACACCGTGGCGGAAGTAGGTCTTGAGATCGGCAACGCCGTCACCGTCGGTGTCCGTCTCGGTGGACTGGATGTTGCCCTGAACGAAGGCGGAGATCGACTCGAACGTGCCGTTGAAGTCCTCGTCGCTTTCGCTGACCTCCGGTGCACCATTGCCCGCGTAGCGGATGATCAGGTCCACCTTGCGGTCGCGATTGCGGTCTGTCCGGACTTCCGTGAGCACGCCTTGCGGAGAGTAGGTCCAGGTTTCGTCCAGCACACCGTCCCCGTCGAAGTCGATGCCGCCGTTGCCGACCGGGGCACGGAAGTAAAACGTCGCGCCGGCGACGCCGACCGCCAGACCGATGAGCGCCGCGCCGATTCGCGACTTGCCGGCAGGCGTGGTCCGGGGTGTCGGCGGCGCCGGGGCCGGGGCGTTGGAGGCTTCCCATTCCATGAGGAGCGCGCGTGCCCGGTCGTAGTCCTCGTCCTCCACCACGAGCCGCACGAGACCCGCGGCCGGCAGTTCGCCGATGGCGCCCTCCAGATAGGCACCGTCAAGACGCGCGGCAATGCCGTCCTGCGCAAGCAGGTCCTGAAGCATGTGCGCTTCGATGCCGTTCGCGGCGCGGTAGGCGGTCTTCATGGTCGTTCGGTTTCGCGATCCGGTGAAATGAAGAACCGCTCAGGCGCGCGGGGGCGTGCCGTACACCGTCCCGTTGTTCCAGCTCTCCACATACTCCGCAAGCGAAAGCTGCCAGGGGTTGCGGCCGTCCGCATCGAAGTACTCGAACAGGATGCCGTCGGACGCGGTCATCGAGAGCAGCACGGTACCGCCGGCATCGCCGCCCCATTCGTCGTGAGGGTGCGCGTCGGCGGGGGCAAGCGCGTAGTCGCCCTGGCGGCGGTGGATGGAGCGGGTCGTGCCGTCGGGGAGCGTCTCCTTCAGGAACTGCTCGCCTTCGAGCACGAGGGTGACGGTCGAGGCGACGTGGCGGTGCCGCCGGCAATGGCCGCCCTTTCCATAGCGGAGCAGCATGTCGAGGCGTCCGCTCGGCAGGTCATAGCCGAGCAGGCTGTACTCGAAGTCGACCGTGAAGGCGGTGCAGTCCGGGTCCGTGACGCGCCGCCATTGCACGGAGGCGAGATCGAAACGAGGGGAGACGACCGGCATGGGGATCCTCGGTGGGAAGGCTTTCGCCGGAGTGTGCAGCACGTCGCCCGTTTGAGAAAGCGGCCAGCCGCGCGCTACCGACTGGTGCTGTCAGGGCGACGACAACGTGTTCAGGGTGCTGGCGGCGGGGCCTCGATGAAGCTGTAGACCTTCCACATCTCGGCTTCAGTCAGCTTGCCTTTCCAGGCCGGCATCTGGGTGCCCTTCCGGCCGTTGATGACGATCTTGAGGAACGCCTGCCCCTTCAGCTTGGACTTGCGGAGATTCGGTCCGCGCGCGCCCGTGTCGGCGTGGCAGATGTAGCAGGTGCTGCGGTACAGCCGCTGCCCTTCCGCGATGGCTTCCGGGTCGCCGCTGTAAGGGTTCTCCGTGTGTTCCCACACGTAGCTGTCCGCGTCGACCTTCGGCGGCTGGTGCGCCTGGCCGGCGGCTTCTCCCAGGGCAAGCATCAGCGCGGCGGCACAGACGAATCGGGAATGGATCTTCAAGTTGGCTCTGTCGGTCGGGCGGCGCCATCTCGTCGACGGCGCCGCGGGATCGGTCGGATTACTTCGGAACGGGGGTGAGGGCACCGTCGATGTTGGTCACGCCCCATTCGCCGGCGCCGGCCTTGTCCGCGCCCGCGTTGTCGAGCGCGAACACGATGAGGCTGTTGCCCTTGGGCGCACTGTAATAGAAGCTCGGGTCGCCGCCGAGACCGGACAGGATCGCGACGTACTGCCTGCCGCCGATCTCATAGGTGATCGGCGAGGCGTTGATCCCCGAACCGGTCTGGTACTTCCAGAGCACCTTGCCCGACTTCGCGTCGACGGCGTAGAAGAACCCGAGCTGGTCCCCCGTGAACACCAGCCCCGACTTCGTCGCGAGCACTCCGGCAAACACCGGCAGCGGGCTCGGGATCTCCCAGAGCCACTTGCGCTTCTGCACGTCGAAGGCCCGCAACCGGCCGATGGGACCGCCCAGCGTGTGCATCTTGTAGTCCATGCCCATGAACACCTTGCCCGGCTCGTACTTGATGTCCTCCGGCTTGTAGCCGGTGAGGGACATGGCCCAGGTGTTGGTGGGCACGAAGGCGATCTTCGTTTCCGGGTTGAACGCCATCGGGAACCAGTTGGTGCCGCCCTCGAGGCCCGGGATGATGGGGACCACCGCCTTGCCGTCCGCAAGCGGGCGCTTGGCCTCGTTCACTTTCGGACGACCGGTGACCGGGTCCATGCCGGAAGTCCAGTTGATGCCTTCGACCGTCGGCGTGGCGTAGAGGAACTTGCCGTTGGTCCGGTCGAGGATATAGAAGAAGCCGTTGCGGTTGGATTGCAGCGCGGCCTTCACCGGTTTGCCATCGAACGTGATGTCCGCGAGGATCGGCGCGTTGTTGCCGTCGTAGTCCCAGCCGTCGTTGGGCGTGTACTGGTAGCCCCACTGGATCGCACCGGTGTCCGGGTTCATCGCAATGAGCGAAGCCGTCCACTTGTTGTCGCCGGGGCGCAGGTTGGACGTCCAGGGACCGGGGTTGCCGGTGCCCCAGTAGAGAAGGTTCAGCTCGGGGTCGAAGGCGCCGGATTGCCAGGTGGCGCCGCCGCCGGTCTTCCAGGTGTCGCCGGGCCAGGATTCGTTGCCGGGCTCGCCGGGACCGGGAATCGTGTAGGTGGTCCACTTCACATCGCCGGTCTTGGCGTCGTACGCGCGGATGTAGCCGCGCACGCCGTACTCGCCGCCGGCGATCCCGACGATGACCTTGCCCTTCACGATCAGGGGCGCGCCGGTGGCGGAGTAGCCCGCCTTCCAGTCGTCGATGACCTTTTCCCAGGCGACCTTGCCGGTGGCCCGGTCGAGCGCGACAACACGCGCATCGAGCGTGAGCACGTAGACGTGGTCCCCGTGGATGGCAACACCGCGGTTGACCGGGCCGCAGCAGAGAACCGTGCCGAGGCCCTCGGGTTCTTCCGGTGCCCAGTGCCACAGGCGCCGGCCGGTGACCGCGTCGAAGGCGAAGACGTTGGAGTGCGCGCCCGTCACGTACATCACGCCGCCGTGCACGACCGGTGTGGCTTCCAGCCCGTCGAGAGAGTTGAGCGCGGCCGACCAGACCGGGCGCAGCGACTTCACGTTCGCCGGCTTCACCTGCGTGAGCGGGCTGAACCGCTGGTTGTCGTACGTGCGGCCGTACATCAGCCATTCCGACTTGTTCTTGCCGGAGGCCAGCAGATCGGCGTCGGTCGGACCCGCCACGGCAACGGCGGGCGCTCCGGCAATCGCCAGGGCGATGAGCCAGGCACGCAGGGACGGGGCAGGCGCGAGGGAAGTCTTGGTCACGTCGGGAATCTCCAGGTTCGCGAGCACTTCGGAGGAATCATCGAAGACGGATGCGGCAGTGCACAAAGTAAAGTTCCCAGGCCCGACGTGTCAATGGTCCCAGGACTCCAACCCCGGGGGCAGGTCTGACTTCGTAGCATCGACGGCCATTTCCGCACCGTCGTGGAGCCAACCGATCAGCCTGCAGAAGGGATCTCGTCCAGCGAGTAGTACACAGCCTTGCCGTGCTGGCGGGCCAGCGCGACCATCTCGTCGGCGCCGGCGGATGCCCCGCCGATACGCAGGCAGCCGTCGCACTTGGCCACCAGCCGGCGGGAGACGGGGTGGAATATCTCGTTGAACACCGGATCGCCAATGCCGGACGAGCCAGCGTGCTCGATAAGAGGGAGAGCGAACCATTCGCCCATCACCGGGAGGTGACCCGCCCGGAACAGCAGCAGGGCCGTCTCCGTCATGGCGCTGACGTTCCGGGCGATGAGAGCGGGATCGTCATTGGTGCCGGACCGGTAGGGACCGGCCACGAGAATCATCAGGGGTGTCATGCAATGAGCCTCTCGAATTTCGTCGGCAGAACGGCAATCGCGATCGCTGCAGCGCCAACTACGCCGCGAGGAAAATCTCGACGCGCTCCTTGCCCTTGCCGATGTTGTTCCGCTTCAGGCGGATCGGGCCGATCTCGCCGGTACGCCGCACGTGCGTACCGCCGCACGGCACGCGGGAGAACCCTTCGATCTCCCAGTAGCGGCGCTCGTTCACGGCGTCATCGAAGCCGGTCCGGATCGCGACGTCGGACTCGATGATCGCGTTGGCCTCGTCAGCCACAGACTGCAGCACGGGCGCAATGGATTCCGGCCAGGCGAAATCGATGCGGGCCTTGTCCTGCGAGATGTGCGCACCGACCTTTCCAACGCCTTCGAGCCGGCGGTAGAAGATCTCCAGCACGAGCTCCGCGGCGAAATGCAGGCGCATGAGGCGATATCGCCGCTCCCAGTCGATTTCGACCGTGACGTTCTGCCCGGCCCGCAGGCCATGTTCGGGCGGAAGCGTGTAGACGATATCGCGATCCATCTTCCTCGCGGACTGCACCGTCACGCCGCCTATCGAACCGAAGTCGCTTTCCTGTCCGCCGGAGAAGGCAAAGAAGATCGTGGTGTCGAGCTGGACCTCGGGCCCGTCGCAGCGCACGACGCGCGCTTCGAGTTTCGTGCAGTACGGATCCGACCAGAAGGCCTTGTGCGTCATGAAGGCCGGTCCGCTGGGGCGTGCGAGTGCTGGATCACCTTCTCTGCGTGCAACTTGGACGCACCGGACGCCGATGCCGCCTGACAGCCAGGACGGAGCGATTCGTTCATGCAAACCTCATGGTCGGTGCAGGGTGGATCAGACTCATTTCGCTCGCCTGCGCGACGATTGTCTTTCAATGATACGCCGCCCCTGCAATTGGCAGCCCGAAGATCGGGGTCACCCGGGGCGGGGTCAGGTGTAGATTCGTAGCATCCGGCTCTTGCGTCTCCGCAGCAAACAACAGGCGAGGTACGCATCGATCATCGGGCGGTCAGGCGTGCCGACCGTCGTCCCACCGGGAACAATCCTACGAATCTGGACCTGACCTTGTTGTCAGTCGTGGCACACGACGCACAGCTTGTTGCCGTCGGGATCACGGAAATAGGTCCCGTAGTAGTGCTCGTGGTACTCCGGTCGCAAGCCGGGTGCACCCTCAGTGGTGCCCCCGTTCGCCAGCGCGACTGTGTGGGCGACGTCGACGATCTCCCTGCTTGACGCGAGAAAGGCGACCATCTGCCCATTGCCCCGCTCGTGTGCCAGTCCGTCGTATGGCGCACCGATCAGAAACAGAGGCCGCGGGCCCGGGCTGGATTGCCATCCCGCCCAGGGACGCGAGCGATCACAGAACCGCGGCTCGTTGCCGAGGACAGCCATGAGCGCCGAGTAAAAGGTGAAGGCGCGCTCGAAGTCGGTGACCCCTACGAAGATGTGCGAAAGCATCTGTGTCTCCTATCCGGTTGCCAAGAAAAGGGCGCAGGCCTGGCAATGTAGCGCGTCTTCTCAGCAAACTTCCGCGTGCTCCCGACCACAGACTCGCCAACCGAACGTATCCATGCGCAGCGGAGCAAGGCGCTGACGAATGCTACTAAGCTGGACCTGACCGCGGTGTCTACACCAGTCCTAGTTCGACGAGGCTGGAGGCCATCGCGGGTGCCGATTCCCGAAGCGGGATGAACTCGATACCCAGCGCGCGACGGGTGCGCGTCGTGTCCATGGTGAACTCGAAGCCCAGATCGGGGAGGATGGTCCTGGCCGCCGGATCGACCAGAGCCACCAGACGCACGAGGAAGTCCGGCAGTTCGCGAGTCGGTACCTTGCGCGCCGCAGCGCCGAGACTCGCGCGGATGGCGCGAGCAATCTCGAGGAAGCGCGCGGTCTCCGATACCGCGAGATACCGGCCGCCGCCTGGCTCCGACGTTTCGAGCGCGAGCCGATGCATCGTGGCGACGTCGCGGACATCGACTACCGCGAAGTGCAGTCGCGGGGTACCCGGGTACTTCCCGCGCAGGAACATCCGCACGACTTCCGCGGAGGTACCGATGTCGCGATCGAGCACCGGCCCCAGCACGAGGCCAGGATTCACCGTGGAGAAATGCAGCGTTCCGCCTTGCGTCTGGACGAAGTCCCGCGCCGCTTTCTCCGCGAGGGTCTTCGACCGATAGTAGGTCGTCACGCCAGGCTGTTCGAGATCGGTCCAGTCAGTCTCGTCGAAGGGTCTGGTTCGCGTGCCGCGGTGCCCGCCGAGGATCGCCGCTACGGAAGACGTCTGCACGAAACGAGACACCCCGGCCGCCACCGCGGCGCGGAGCACCCGCAGCGTGCCCTCCACTGCCGGCTTCAGCAGTTCGTCGGGGTTCTTCGGTTCACCAGCCGGAAACGGGGACGCCACGTGGAGCACGCCGTCCGCCCCGGCCATCGCCTCCGTCCATCCGGCGTCGGACAGGAGGTCGGCCACCGCGAAGGACAGCTTGGCGGTATCGCAGTGCTTCGCCAGCGACGCGCGGACCTCCTCGGCCTTGGCCAGGCTTCGCACTGTGCCCCGCACGGCGTAGCCCAGACGGAGCAACTCGACCGCGCAGTGCTTGGCGATGAAGCCGGAGATGCCGGTGATCACGATCAGCCGATCCGTCACATCGCCCCCGAGCAGAAGTGATGGTGGAGCGGGTCGCGCATCGCCGATCCTCGGCTCACCGGTTCAGCGCTTCGCACAGTGCATCCGTAGTGCGAACCGCCGCGAACCCGTCGTTCAGCGCTGCGAGGTACGCCAGCTGCGCGTCCGCGGCATCGACGGTCCTGCTCCCCAGCGTGAGATGGGTGGTGGCACAACCGTCGGCCGCAAGCGAGCACTGAAACTCGAGGTCGGCCGCCGCCCGGACGGTGGTGTCGACGCACATGTGCGTCATCATTCCCGCGAACACGATGTTCTTGATGCCTGCGCCGCGAAGGTCGTCGAGCAGGGTCGTCTGCCGGAAGGCGTTGGGGAAGTGCTTCACGATCACGCGCTCTCCCGCATTCGGGCTCACAGCGGCGTGAATCTGCGCGCCGGGCGTTCCCGGCAGAAAGAACGTGGCGTCCGACTCTTCGCAGATGTGCTGGATGTGGAAGACGGGCAATCCCCGGCCGCGGAAATCCGCAAGCAGCCGCGCCGCTTGCGAAACCGCCGCGTCGGCGTTCACCAGTTCCATGGCGCCGCCAGGAAAGTAGTCGTTCTGAAGGTCGATCAGCACGAGTGCTGTGGTCTTGTCGGTCATGCCTGGGCCTCGATGATGGGGAAAGTCGCGTGCGCGGCAGAAAGCGGGAGTCCTTTCACCGGCTGAGGAACTCGATGCTGTTCAGCACCTCGGCAGACTTCGCATCCAGCGCCGGATTGCGCTTGCCGGGGTGATATCGCTGGGAGTAGCCCACGAACACGCCCACCGTCCTGTCCTTCGGGTGGGCGCACGAGAGCGACAAAATCTCCAGCGTCATGGCGCCCTTGCTGCCGTCGGCCTTGAGTGCGGCGGTGTCTTCGGCCAAGAATCGGGACTTCGCGCAGTCGGTGCCTCTGCCGTCTTCGAACTCGGCTTCATGCTTCAGCACCCTGTGGCGCTTCGGGTCCACGTCCTCCCCCTGGCTCTCGCGGAACTGGCGCACGAAGTCCTCCCGGGACTGGTAGGGCGCGAGACGGACGAGCGACGACCGGATGACGTAGCTCTCGTCGGTCCCGCTTCCACGCTTCGCGAGGGCGATGTGCGTCGGAGTCCGCTCCACCACGAGCCAGCCTTTCTCGTTGGGCGGCAGAAACGCATACCCGGTCTGGATGATCGGTTGCGCCGGCAGCACCAGTTCCTGCAGATCCGCGTTCGGCGAAGCGCAAGCGGCAACCACGGCGACAACGCAAAGCGGGGCGATCCGTTTCGGCAAAGTCATCTGCGCTCCAAATGAGGGCGGCCGCGTCCCGCCGGGCGTCTCTTTCGGTTCGAGGCGGCACACGCTGACGGAAAGATACCGTCAATGGCATCCGCGGGAAACGGCCTGCACCGCTCTGGTCCCTTCGATACACGGTCGCATCGCTGCTCGCAGTCTTGTACCACAGGAGCGCACCGGCGCTCGATCCGGCGCCACGGTATCGCGCGGCGCCTGGCTTTATTCAACCATATGGTTGACATTCATGTCGGGCGAGATTACATTCAACCACATGGTTGAACATAACCCCACCCAGCTCGATGAAGTCTTCCACGCCCTGGCCGACGGCACGCGCCGCGCCATGTTGCTCACGCTTGCGGAGCAACCCGCGTCCATCGGTGAACTCGCCGCGCCGTTCGACATCTCGCTCGCCGCGGCCTCCAAGCACATCAAGGTGCTGGAGCGCGCCGGCCTGGTGCGACGCGAAGTGCTCGGGCGCACGCACGTGTGCTCGCTGAACGCGGCACCGCTGCACGCCGGCATGGAGTGGATCCGCCATTACGAACAGTTCTGGACCCGGCGACTCGACGCGCTGGAATCCTTGCTGAAAGCGGAGGACGCCGCCCGGCCGGCTCCGCGCCAATCCAGGAGCAGACGATGACACACACCACCGCGATAGATCAGATGGAAGACTACGGCACGACCACCGCCGCCGACACCGTGAGGCTCGAGCGCCTGCTTCCTGGCCCGGTGGAACGCGTCTGGCGATATCTCACGGAGTCCGAGCTGCGTGCGCAATGGCTCGCGGCCGGAGCCATCGAACCCTGCGTCGGCGGTGCCGTGGAACACGAGTTCCGCAACAACGGCCTGACGCCGAACGACGACCCGCCTCCAGCCAAGTACGCTGGCGTGGCGGATCTCTACTGTCTGAAGGGCCGCGTGACGGAATACGACCCGCCTCGCGTGCTCGCGTACACGTGGTCCGAGGAGTCTGGCAGTCCTTCCGAGGTACGCTTCGAGCTCACGCCGCGCGGCAAGCAGGTCCAGCTGGTACTCACGCACACGCGGCTTTCCACCCGCGACGGCATGCTGAGTGTGTCAGCCGGATGGCACACCCATCTCGCCATCCTCATCGCGCGTCTCGATGACGCGGACGCGCCCGCGTTCTGGCGCACGTTCAAGCGACTGGAAGCCGACTACGACCGTCGTCTCGGATGAGGCCGTCGGCACGGGCGCGACAGTGCCTGTGCCGACAGACCCCGTGTGGCGTCACTTCGTTTTCGCGGGGTCGGGCGCCGCAACGAACTGCGGCAGGTCGTCCGCGATCGGCCACCAGTTGCTCTTCGTGCCGACATGAGCGTGCCACGACAGCGGCGCGTTCAACGGCTGGTCGATGAGTCCGGCCCGGACCCGAACCACCGAAGGCAGAGACTCGCGCGCACTGAACACCGGCGAGCCGCAGTTCGCGCAGAAGTAGCGCGTCTTCCCCGGTGAGGACTCGAAGCCCTTCAAGGTGTCCTTCCCGGTGAGCAGACTGAACGATTCCGCAGCGACAGGAATGTTCGTCGCGAAAGGCCCGCCCTGGGCTCGGCGGCATTGCTGGCAGTGGCAGACCTGGATGGGGTCGAGTTCGCCATCGATGCGGAACGTCACACTGCCGCACAGGCATCGACCGGTATAGGACATCAGCGCTTCTCCTCGCGTGTGTCGGATCGCATCGTCACTGCCGCCGTCGCGCAGATCGCAGGACGATCAGTCGGAACAGCAGCGCGATCGCCTGAAACCAGCGCGACTTCGGGATGCGTCCCTTGCGCGGCGTGGACTCGCCGGCGATCGGAACGGCGAGGCGCCACGACGCAGGCCGACAGTCCGAGGCATGCGTGATGCGTCCGAGACGCGCGGCGATGTCCGCGGCAAGCGGGTCCAGTTGCTTTCCGCGCGCGCAGAGCAGTACTGGTGTGCAATGCACTTTCGCACCGAGTATGTCGACCTGAACTGCGCCCGGCAGCTCCTGCCCGTTGTCCAGCTTGTAGGCAGCACTCACGATGAAGCTGCCGTACTCACCCACGCGGAGGTCAGCGGCAGCCGGCGTCACGTGGGTTTCATCGACGCCCTCTTCGCCTTCGGCATCCAGCCGGAACCGCCACACCGGGTGAGCCTGCAGTTGCTCCTCGGTGAGCGAATCGACCGGGACGGACTCGGAACTCACCGCACCGGCTCCGGCATGCGGGCGAATCGAGGTTGCAGTCGCCCGTCGACCTCCACCTGTTCGAAGAACATGGCGTACGGCCGCACCCAGAGACCGGTCTGGTTGTAGAGGGGGCGATAGAGAATCAACGGCTCCAGCGTTTCGCTGTGCCGCACGACGCCGATGACCTCGTACTCACCGCCCTTGTAGTGGCGATAGCGGCCCAGCGGCGGCTCGGGAAGGGGTGGCAGGTCGTTCATGGCAGGCTCGATGTCGTCGGTCGTGGGGTGGATCGCACGCGCCCGTGAGCGCGCGACTCTTTCATGGAGGCGAGGGCAGCAGTCGGAATCACTCGCCGTCGCGCCGCAACTCCACCTCGCCCTCGATCTCGACGGGAATGCGAAACGGCAGTTCCGCCATGCCCACCGCGCTGCGTGCATGCGCGCCGCGCTCCGGCCCGAACACATTGACGATGAGGTCGGTGAACCCGTTGATGACCGTCGGCTGGCGAGTGAACCCCGGCGCGGAGTTCACCATCCCGAAGACTCGCGTCCAGCAGGCGATGCGGGACAGCGAACCGAGTTCCCGCTTGAGGCTGCCGAGGATCGCCAGTCCTGTCAGGCGTGCGGCCACGTAGGCCTGCTCCTCCGTCACTTCCTTGCCGACCTTGCCGAGCGGTGTGGCCAGCGCACCGTCCGCCGTAGTGGGGCCATGACCGGAGATGAGCGCCCGGGAACCGACGATGCGCACCCACGGAAACGGGAGCGTGGCGCCCGGCGGCATTCTGAGCGGCTCCGGCAGGACGAAGCCGAGTTCGGCGAGGCGTTCTTCGGGGGTGGACACAGGGCGACTCCTGTCGAAGGGGATGACGTTGAGGAAGGTCCGCACAACCTGCGCGAATCGACCCGCCGCGACGCGAATTCCATCGGCGGCGATACCTTCGCACGACTATACGAGGTTGCCGGCTCCCGGCGTGTACGAGGCCGCCGCAACGGTGTTGGCGATGAGCGTGTCGCACTTCACCACGCCGGAGAATGTCGTCATGCCGGCATCGACCCTCACCAGACTCGCGGCCACGCCCACCTGGTCCGCAGTGAGCGTCATCCGATTCGCGCTCGCTTCGAGCGTCCCATCGGGATTCAGCGTGACCTGTTGCCCGGCCGTGGTCGAGATGCGCAGTGCGCCCTGCACCGACTCGACGGTCGCTTCCTGACCCGGCCCGAGCGCCAGCCGGATCGACAGCGGCGCCGCCGCGCCGGCTGCGGCCCCGCCTGCCCGGCACACGACGCAGGCGCGGACGAACGGCAGCCGCTCCGCCGCATAGAGCACGACATCGCCCGCCGCGTACGCCGGCGAGGCAACGACACCGGCCGCCATGGGCGTGTCGCCCACCGTGGCCCATCCCTCGAAGGTCGTGGGCACGCCGCGAACGTTGCGCACGATGCTCAGTCGGATTCTGCCCAGGCCTTCCGGGTCGTCACCGCCCACCACGACGGCCCGATACAACCGCAACGCATTCGTCACCGCGACTCCTCCTCGCTGTTCATCGTTGGAATCGGATCGAGTCCAGCAGCGCGCCCAGCCCCAGCCGTGCGACGCTGCCTCCTATCGCTCCTCCTGCGCCCGCGCGATCTTCTCGCGCAGGATCTCGATGTCCTTTCGCTCGCCGCGCACGCTGAAGAACGCGCCTTCCGAGTCGGCGCGCTCCTCCAGAACCTCGCAGTTGGCAAACACCTCACCGCGAAGCTGCTGCGCCGACCAGGGCAGGAACAGCTCCGCCTTCGACAGCCGGCGCCGGAAGAACGAACGGATCGACTTGTGCAGCTTGGCGACGTCGGCTTCCCGCACGGCGCTCATCACGATGCACTTGGGAAACTGCGCACGCAGGGCCTTCGCGCGTTCGGCCTGCGCCCTGGCGTCGCCCACCTGATCGATCTTGTTGAACACACGCAGACGGGGCACGCTGCCGGCGTCGATCTCCTCCAGCACCTTGTCCGTCACCTCGATCTGTCGCTCGAATCCGGGGTCGCTGGCGTCGATCACGTGGAGGAGCAGCGATGCCTCCGCGGCTTCCTCCAGCGTCGACTTGAACGAGGCGACCAGATCGTGCGGCAGGTTCTTGATGAAGCCGACCGTGTCGCTCACCAGCACACGCGGTACGCCTTCTGGCACGAGCGTGCGGACCGTGGTGTCGAGCGTCGCGAACAGCTTGTTGGCGACCAGCACTTCACTGCCGGTCAGCGCGCGCATCAGCGTGGACTTGCCGGCATTCGTGTAGCCGATGAGAACCACGCTCGCCACGGACTGGTTCCCCTGACGGCGTGCGCGCTGTGTCTGGCGTTCGAGATCGAAGCCGATGATCTCCTGCTTGAGTTCGGCGATGCGGTCGCGGATCTTCTCGCGGTCGGCTTCGCCAGCGGCTTCGCCCGCACCCCGACCGCCGACGCCGCTGCGCTGGCGACCCTGGGGCCCGGCCAGCTTGGCGGCCTCGCGCAGGCGCGGCGCCAGGTAACGCAGGCGGGCGATCTCCACCTGGGCGCGTGCCGCATTCGAGCGGGCGTGACGATGGAAGATCTCGAGGATCACCATGGTCCGGTCCATGACCTCGCAGCCGATCTCGTTCTCGAGGTTGTGCGCCTGCGAAGGGGAGATTTCGTGGTCCACCAGCACGAACGCCGCTCGGCGCCGGTCCGTGCCCGCGAGAGCCTTCGCGGCCTCCCGAGCCGCAACGAGGCCATGCTGCGCCTTTCCCTGTCCGGCGCGCCGTGCGGGACGCTTCGCCGCCGCCGGCTCGGGCTGGGGTTCGTCATCGGGCTCGGCCAATTCTCCCTGGACGAAGCGTCGCATCTCCTGCCGCTTGCCGACCCCCAGGTAGGCGGCCGATTCGAAACTGGTGCGCTTCTGCGTGAACGTGCCGACGACCTCGAACCCGAGTGTCGTGGCGAGCTCGCGCAGTTCGTCGAGCGAGGCCTGGAATTCGGCGTCGCTCACGCCCGGCAGTTGGACGGCAGCGACGACGGCACGCTGGGACGAGGCTTTGACTTCCTTGGACATGCGGGAGACCTGTCTGCGTGGTCGGGGTCGAATGGTACTGCCTGCGCGACAGAACCCTGGGCAGTATCTCAGTCGCCCTTTCCGGCTTCGGACGCCGGATCGGCCAGCCACTGCTCGACCGCCTTCGCCACCACGGCACTGGCGCCACCCTCCTGGCCGACGGCGCGCTCGTGAATGCGGGCGGCGAGATCGGCCGGCAGGCGCACCGTAAGCGAGATCGTCTTCGCGGCAGCGGGCTTCTCTTTCTTGGGGGCGGAGGCGGCGGAACCGGCACCGAAACGCTGCGGAATGGCCTCGGCCTTGAGGCGGCCGCTCAGTTTCTTGGCCATGTTCTTTTCCATATCCGTCTTCTTCATGCTCATGGGGGGACTCTTCGTGTTGGGTGGGCACGCGTCACGCGACGCGCCCCGTTGGGATGGGCTTCCGCCGGTTGTGCAGCCACCGCGGCGGCATTCGAGGTCGGAGCGTAGCCGATCACGGCCCGCCCCAGGACCCGACAGTCGTCAGGACACCTCGGGCACCGGCGCCGGCCAGCCGATGCTGGGCGCGTGCCCCCGGAAATTCTCCAGCCACCAGCGCCAGTCGTCCGCGAGGAGCGAGAAAGGCGCCTCATGGCCCAGCTCGCGCGCCGCCCAGATGGGCCAGTGCGGGTTCGAGAGGGCCGGGCGACCCAGCATCACCAGATCAACGAGCTCCTCGCGGATCACCCGGTCGGCCTCCTGCGGCACACCGAGATTCCAGCTCGTTGCGACGGGCAGACCCACTTCGCGACGCACGCGATGACTGCGTTCCACCATGAACGCGGCGCGGCCCATGGGCGAGTCGACCATGGCGTCGGTATTGAAGCCGAGGGACAGATCGGCAAGGTCCAGTCCGCGATCCTTCATCATGCGGATGGCCACGATCGAGTCCTCGAACTGCGTGCCGTCCGGATGCAGATCATCGCAGCCCAGGCGCATGGTCAGCGGGTAGCGCTCGGGCCACACGGCACGCACGGCGTCGATGGCTTCGAGCAGGAAGCGGGCGCGATTGGCTACGCTGCCGCCGTACGCGTCGGTGCGCTGGTTGGCCAGCGGCGAGAAGAAGCTCGCCGCGAGATAGCCGTGCGCGAAGTGCATCTCCAGCCACTGGTAGCCCGCATCGAGCGCACGCCTGGCAGCGTCGGCGTAGCTCTGGTGGAGTGCCTTGATCTCTTCCACGCTCAGCGCGTGGACCGGAAAGATGTGGCCTGCGCTGCCGTAGGGAATGGGCGAAGGCGCCACGCAGGTCCACCCGTCGGGATGGTCCGGCGGCAACTGCTTCTTGGTGCGATCGGCATTGACGCCCTTGTGGGGCGGCAGCTGACTGCCCTTGCGCCCCGTGTGACCCAGCTGGATCGCCGGTACTGCTCCCATGCGCCTGATGATGGCCGCCACGCGCGCGTGCCCCTCCACCTGAGCGTCGTCCCAGATGCCGGCGCAGGACGTGGTGGTCCGACCATCCGGCGTGATGGCCATCTGCTCACCGAACACCAGGGCGAATCCGCCCGCTGCGCGCGCCCCGAGATAGCTGACGTGGTAGTCGTCAAGCCGGCCGTCGACCGAGTTGTACATCGTCATCGGCGACATCACGATGCGATTGCGGAGAGTGATGTCCTTGAGGGTGAACGGTGAGAAGAGAGTCGGCATGCGGTGGCGCGGTTTCGTGGGTCGGAGGGCGACATGTTCGCCGGTTTCGCGGAGTTGTGCATCCGGGCTCCGGCAATCGGCTCTGCCTACCCCGATCGGCGCGGCTTGCGACGAACGGAAGACGGAGCTGCCGACGGCGCAGGTCTCGTCTGCCTCGGCAGCCCGTGAGGGAGCTGTTCCACCGCCACGTAGTAGCCGTCCAGGCCGGGGCTCACCCGGTTGGCCGTGACGGCGATGCCCTCGTCAGCGAGAAGCTCGGCCTGCGACCGCCCGTGCGGTCCCCGCTTCAGGACGCCCAGGCTGCCGTCATGAGCCACGACCCGGTGCCACGGATAGATCATCTTCGCGGCATCGTCGAGCTGGGACAGGATGTACGCCACATGCCTCGGCATCACGTCGAGGTACTCGCCGATGTCGTGATAGGTGCACAGCCGGGACTCCGGGATGGTCGCGACGATCTGCAGAACGTGTTCCTTGATGCGGATGAAGGCTTCGGACTTCGGCATGGGCAGTCGGTGACGCGCAGGGTGCGCCCGCTCAGATGTCGATGATGTGACGCACGCAGGTGTCGGCCAGCGGCTTGTCGAAGTAGTAGAGATTCCCGAGCGAGGCATCGCGCCCGGCAGCGCGCTCGCGCTCTTCGAGATAGAGGTTGGCGAGCAGGTGCGCAAAGCTCCGAACCCGGTACACCAGCCCGCCGTGATGGAGGAACAGGATCTCCGTTTCGCCGTCGGCTGTCTTCTCGTCCGGGTTCAGAAGGTAGAACGCCCCGCCGGCTTCGTGGCCCACGACGAGAAACTTCGGCAGATCGCGGCTGCGGAAGGGACTCTGGTCCCGGTTGTAGCGGTAGTACTCGGCGTCCGGCGGATCGATGCCTACCCAGGCGGCTTCCCAGTTCGCATAGTCCGTGGCGCTGTGTTCGCGGAAGGTTGCCAGCCTGGCCGGGTCTGCAAAACGGTCCCGATTGCCGGTCTTCGCTTCGTAGAGTGATTCGAAGTGAGCATCGCTCCGTGCCGCGAAGAAGTCCCGGGCGGACTTCGGCAGGCGCGGGTCGAACGCTGTCGGTGCTGCGGCCTTCGCAGATGGGTCCGGCTGCCGGGCCGGCAGTCCCGTCTCCTCGCGCCAGCACTGCAGGAACCGCGTCATGGCCGCAACGTCGCCCCGATAGCCGGACGGCATGGATTTGAGGGTCGGCGTCGGCGAGCCCTTGTCGGGCGATTCGCGTTCAGCCGTGGGCGGGCGGTCGTCAGTGCAGCCGAGCATCACGGCAAGCGAAGCTGAGCTGAGAAGAGAGACGATCTGGCGCATGAAATGAGCCGTGAGCGGACGAGAACGGTGAGAAGGGTGCCGATTGCGTCGAGCCGAGTTTCGGCGGTCACCCTGCGACGTCCGCGAGACGACTTCGGATGACACTTGCGAAGGTTACCGCAAGAGGGACTCGCGCCCGAGTCAATCAGCGTCGTCGACTGCGTGACCACGTCGCGACCCACCACAGCGCGGCGTAGGCGCTGATGGCCACGGCGGCCGCGGTGATGCCGGCAACGACAGCTCGGCCGGCGAACAACGGCAGCGGCGCCACATCCGGCAGCGGGCCGGCCATCAGGGCACGCGCACCCGCCAGGATCGCCGATGTGACTGACAGGGCACCGATCGCGCACACGATGCCCACGCGCTGCATGCGACCCATGGCACCCGCTTCGTCGCCCGACTGAGGGGGCAAACGCCGCAGTTCCCGAAGACACCAGATCGAGACGATGCCGAGCCCGAATAGCGTGCTCCCGTGCTGCAACAGCTTGTATACGTAGAGAGGGTAGCCGCCCACTGCCGTGAGTTCGGTTCGCAAGGTCGGAAACGCCGCGACCCCGAAGTCGTTCTCGTGGGTGAAGCCATCCCACACCAGATGCGTGACACCGCCCACGAGCAGGCAGAACGCGACAGCGAGCCAGTGCTTCAGCGAGCGCGGGAGAGGCTTTCCGACGAGAGGCCGGACCCGCGACTCGACGCCCGGCGGGGCGAGCGCGACCAGCGGCCTCGCGAGGACAGCATGAAATAGCAGGTAGACGACGATCCCGACGGGCAGGCAGTACGAGAACAGCCCCCGAAGACTGTGAGTTTCGTGTCGACGCCCCATGTCTGCGTGAAAGAACACGAAGTCCGGCGCCATGCTCCCGATCACCAGCGCGGAAGGCACGCTGGCCGCACCGAGCCATCGCATCAGCGGCAGGACGGCAGCGGCGTGGGCAGGAGTGAAGGGCATGGTCGTGATGCGACTTGTGCGGGACCTGGATCGACCGACTGCTGTCTACGATTCGAACTAAGGTAAGTCGGCTGGCGGCGCGGGTTCTGCACATTGTGCGCGATCCGAAGAACTACGCGCCAATGCTGGGCGGGCTGGGGCTCATTGCGCTTGCGTCACGCAGCGCCTGCACGGCTCAGACCGCCACCGTGCCCCGAAACGCCTCGACCTCGGCAGCGATGTCTCTCGCGGGTCGCTTCTGCTTGCGAGTTTCTTTCCCCTTGCTCAGGACGAAGTCCCTCGCCCAGCGGAAATGCTCGTCGTAGTAGCGCACGTGCAGCAGCAGATCCGGATACGAAAGCGACAGCGTCTTGAGCACCGGCTTGGGGTAGGACCCCGCCGAGACGAAGCTCACCGAGATGCGCTCCTGGGTCACGTTCAGTCGAACCTCGCTCGCGTTCCACTTCGTGCCCCAGTGCTCGGTACACCAGCCGTACCAGTCGCCGTGTCCGTACTTCTGCATGTTCTCGTGGTAGGCGCGCGCCGGGACGAGGTACATGTCGGCGCAGTCGAACGACTCCAGGCACCGGATGACCTGTTCACGCGACTCCAGGGGGAACGGGAAGCCGAACTCCTTCGCGGGCTCCTTGAACATCCAACGCCCCACCTCCTCGCGCCAGTCCCCGTACAGGGCGGCGTAACCAGTCTCGACCGCGCTGCTCGATTCGATCTGAAGCTCGGGCGGCATCGGATGGACGGTATTGAAGTCGAACGTGCCATTGGCGAGATGTGTCGCCTGGAAGTCCGCCAGCCTGTCGGGTGAGCCGGTGACCTCGATGAGGGAAGTGACGTAGTCCGCCATGGTTCGCTGGAACTCTCGCCGCTACTTCTTCCCGCGCAATTCCAGTGCGACGTCCCGGCACATGCTGGCCTTGCCGTTGCGCTTGGCCTCGACGCGCTGCTTGAAGCGGGTCTGGAGCTGGCGATCGCTCTCGATACGGGAGACCATCGCCGCATTCCGGGTGCGCCATTCCTTGTAGGGCGCGGCCATCTCCTGACCCCAGATGCTGACGCCATCGGCACAAGCCCGATACGTCGACATGAACTCGATCATGCGGTCGACGTCGGCACTGCCTGCTCCGCCGCTCTTCCCTGCGCCGGGGGGCGGAGGCGGCGGCGCCTTCAGCTTGTCCTGTTTGGCCGTCTCGGGGCAGGGCTCGGCCTGATACACGGTGTTCTCGCCCTGCACGCACTTGAACATGGTCTGCGCGAAGGCGCCGGAGGACGCGAACATGGCCATCGCGGCCAGAATGGCGGTTGTCTTCTTCATCGTCTTGGTGTCTGTAGTGTTCCCTGGCGTAACTGTGCAGAAAGGGTCGAGCGAATGGCATTGAGCGTCGCAGGGAAAAGCAGCTTTCCTGCGGGGCGACCCTCTCAATAGTGCTCTATCGACGCTTTGGTGAAAGACTCAAACCATTCCTTCATGTCCGTTGCGAGCTGCTCTCCGCCGTTCAGGTTGAAACTCTTCGAGACATGAACATCGATGCAGTGGTCACCGTTGTACCCGGACAGGATGTAAGCCTTCATCTGGACGAGCTGGCCGGCCCGGGTGGGAAACAGGACGACGAAGGTGGTCGGATTGTTCTTGCGGACAACCACGTATTTCTCCTCCACGGCGTACCGCTTCAACAGACTGCGATAGGTGGACGACGCGCAGTTTTCGGGAGTCATGCCTTTGTCGGCGGTCGGAGTGAGTATCGAAATCGTGTATCCGCTCTTCTCATCCCCTCCCAGGTAGCGGGCATCCGGACGCGACGCTGCCAGCGGATGAGCGGCCATCTTGATCTGGGGTATCTCGGGGATGACTACGCGAAATCGGTTCTCCGGGACATCGAAGGAGAACGTGTCTCCGGAGGAGACCGGCGCCGCCGCTGGCGGTTTGGTCGCACAGCCGCCGCTGAGCATCGCTGCGCTTAGGAGCGCAAATGGCCAACTCGCCTTGGATCGCATTCGGTTGTTCCTTTGTTGTTTGTCTGGTGGATATCACGGTCGCGTTACTCGCGAAAGCGTCAGAAGAATGGCGGTCACGAGTCTATTCCGGCAGGTGCGGTGTGACCTTCGCCTTCAGCAGCTTCACGAGTGGCGGATCCATGAACTGATACTTGTCCTTGATGCCCAGGCAGATGACGCGCTTGCCGGACAGGCAGGACTGAAAGCCCGCGGCAAGCTTGCTCTTGTGCTCCTTCTCCATGACGAAGATGAGATCGGCCCATTCGATGAGCTCGACGGACACCTGGACCGCCGACTCGTGACTCAAGCCGGCCGATGCGCACTCCAACCCGGGGTATTCCGCGAAGACCTGCTCCGCCGTAGGACTGCGCCACTTGTTCTTGCCGCAGATAAACAGGATACGGGGCATGGTGCCGCTCTAGTTCCTGACCGCGATACGACATTCCGCCACGATGGCTGACGGCGTTAAGTCCGGCGCTCCTCCGCTGCGCCCTGGCACTTGCAGACTCAAAACAGCTTTCTCCATGGAAACACGAACGCGACCGTTACGCACGCGGTGATCAGGATGACTCCCCGGAGCTTCTCCGTGAGTCTGTCGTCCCTTGGCATCCCGGTGCCCCACAGATGACCGAGCATCTCGACCGTGCGAAGGCTGCCGAGGCGCGCTCCCCATACTGCGGCAGCAAGCGACAGTACGAGCAGCCAGAGCAAGAAGGCCTTGAAGTACAACTCCGACGACCAGAGGCGATGGCGTGGACGGAAATACGTCGACACCGCGAACGCCAGCGCGATGTTCGTGACACCCACGAGCAGGAACGCGATGACAGCGCCCGCAACGCGAT
>CAZEDA010000012.1:0-26262 GCA_964510915.1 uncultured Rhodocyclaceae bacterium
CATGAAGATGAACAGCGGCACGGCGGCCAGCACCTGCGCGGTGGCGACTTCCTCGACCTTGAGCAGCACCTGATACAGCAGGCCCTCGTGGCCGAACTGCCAGAAGCCGAAGCCCACGGCGAGGCCCAGCATCACCAGCGCCACCGGAAAGCCGGTGAGGATGCCGGCGATCAGGGCGGGGAACATCCAGAGGGCGGACATGGCGAGGGTGTGTTCCCGGGAGGCTGGCTCGAGGTGGTGGTCAGTCGTGACCGGCGGATGGCCTGACGGAGAGCCCGCCCCGGATGCGATCGATGCGCCGCAGGATCTCCGCCATCACCTGGATGGTGAGCATCAGGAAACCCGCGAACAGCACGAAGCGGAACGGCCACAGAACGGGGTTCCACGCCGAGGACCCGGAGCGCTCGCCGCTTTCGTAGGCTCCCGCGAAATACGTCCACAGCCCGGAAGTGATCCACGCCAGCACCGGCAGCGCGACCAGGCTGAAGCCGATGAGGTCGACCCAGGCGAGGCGGGGCTTCGTGCGTTCGGTGTAGAGCAGATCCACGCGGACGTGCGAGTCGTGCGACAGCGCGTAGGCGATCGAGAGCACGAACGCCGAGCCCATCAGGTAGGTGTTGACGTCGAAGCCCCACAACGTCGGCGCATTGGCGATGTAGCGCATCCCCACGTCGTAGAGCATCAGCACGATGAGGGCGATGACGAGCAGCGCGGCGATCACGCCGCAGGCCCGGCTGAGGGCGTCGACCGCACGCACCAGGGTCTTCATCTTCGCAGTGCCGGGTGACTAGCGCAGATCGCGCCGGTAGTTCTTGGAGTTCTCCCACCGAGCTTCGAAGGCGCGCTTGTGATCCAGCACCTTCTTGAACCACACCTCCTTCGGGTCGGCGGCGTACTTGTCTTCCCAGGCGCGCGTGGCCTTCTTCCAGGCTTCGAGGTAGCTGTCGTCCACACGCATGATCGTGATGCCTTCCTTGCGGTAGGTCTCCAGGGCATCCATGTCCATGCGGTTGATCTCCATCCACGATTCCAGCGTGGAGAGCTTCGCGGCCTGGCGGATCAGCATCTGCGTCTGCGCATCGAAGCCATCCCACAGTGCCTTGCTGAAGAGACACTCCTGTACGGACGCCGGCGTCTGCACACCGGGCAGCACGATGTACTTGGAGATCTTCTGGAAGCCGAAGGGCAGATTGACGCCGGGGGTGGACCACTCGATGGCGTCGACGAGCCCGCGCTCCAGCGCCGGGTAGACGTCTCCGCCGGCGAGAATGACCGTGGAGGCACCGAGCGACGCACCGATCTCGGCGGCGGCGCCGGACGTGCGCCACTTGAGACCCTTGATGTCCTCGATCTTGCGGACGGGCTTCTTGGAATGCATGTGGATCTCGTCGGAGTGCCCGCCGCACGGCATGCCGACGATGCCGAACTTCTCCATGCGCCATTGTTCCCACAGCTCGGCGCCGCCGCCGTTGTAGAGCCAGTGCAGCAGGCCCTCCGCACCCGGCGTGCCGGGGTAGCCGCCGAACAGCACCGACGTCTTGTCCACCCCGAGGTCGTAGCCGGACCACGTGTGGCCGGCCGGCGCGATCTTCTTCTGCACCGTCTCGGTGATTTTCAGCGGCGAGCCGATCGTCCCGCCCGCGAACACCTGGAACTTCACCTTGCCGCCGGTGAGCTTCTCGACCTTCGTGGCAAAGCCCTTAGCGAAGAGTTCCAGATGCGGCCCGCCGGACCACGCCGTGGCCATGCGGATGGGTTCCTGCGCCATGGCAGTGGCGGAGAAGGTTCCGAGCCCGAGCGCGACGATCAGCGATCGGGTAGCGGTGCGGCACGAAGTCATGGTCTTGGCCTTTCGGTGACGGGACGGCGCGACAGCGGGCGAACGGGACGGCGGCGAGCTTACTTGCGTCCGACGGCGACGAGTTCCACCTCGAACACGAGCACGGCATTGGGCGGGATCACGCCGCCGGCGCCGCGGTCGCCGTAGGCGATGGCGGGCGGGCAGGTGAGCTTGGCCTTGCCGCCTTCCTTGATGCGCTGCACGCCTTCGGTCCAGCAGGGGATCACGCGGTTCAGCGGGAACTCCGTGGGCTTGCCGCGCGAGTAGGAGCTGTCGAATTCGCGGCCGTCGGGGAACATGCCCTTGTAGTGGACCGTGACGACGTCGGACGCGGAAGGATTCGCACCCTTGCCCTCGGTCAGGGAGCGGAACACGAGCCCGCTCTTGGTGACGACGGCGCCCGGCTCCTTCGCGGCGCTCTCGAGGGCGCTGGTCTGTGCCAGGGCGTTGCCCGCGGCGGCGAGGGTGAGGATCGCGATCGCGATTCTGTTCTTCATCGAAATGCTCCGTGATGTCATCGGTGGCGGATGATCCCATTGCCGCCCGTGTGTCGCAACACGCGTCCCGTACACTGTCGGCCTCCTTACCGGCTCCCGGCCCGATGACGATCCTGCTCGCCCCCATGGAGGGGCTCCTCGATTTCATGCTGCGCGACGTGCTCACGCGCGTGGGCGGCATCGACCGCTGCGTGTCCGAGTTCATTCGCGTCACCGGCACCCTGCTGCCCGAGCGGGTGTTCCTGCGCATCGTGCCGGAGCTGCGCAACGGGGGCTGCACGCCCGCCGGGGTGCCGGTGCGCGCGC
Source organism: uncultured Rhodocyclaceae bacterium (assembly GCA_964510915.1). Classification (GTDB taxonomy): domain Bacteria; phylum Pseudomonadota; class Gammaproteobacteria; order Burkholderiales. The sequence goes on from CAZEDA010000012.1 coordinate 2,644, forward strand.
AGCTGCTGGGTTCCGATCCGGTGTGCCTCGCGGAGAACGCCGAACGGCTGGCGTCGCTCGGCCCGGCGGGCATCGATCTCAATTTCGGCTGCCCGGCAAAAGCGGTGAACCGGCACCGCGGTGGCGCGGTGCTGCTCGACGAGCCGGAACTGATCGCCGAAATCGTTGCTGCAGTGCGGCGAGCCGTACCTGCGTCCATGCCCGTGTCCGCGAAAATGCGGCTCGGCTACCTCGATCCGTCGCGGGCGGTGGAGTGTGCGCTGGCCATCCAGTCGGGCGGCGCGGCCGAGATCGTGGTCCACGGGCGTACCAAGGCCGACGGCTATCGGCCGCCGGCGTACTGGGATCGCATTGGTACGGTCCGGGAGGCGGTGCGGATTCCCGTCGTGGCCAACGGCGAGATCTGGACCGTGGAGGACGCGATGCGTTGCCGCGCCGAATCCGGTTGCGACGCCATCATGATCGGCCGGGGCATGGTCGCCGATCCTGCGCTCGCGTGGGCGATCCGCACCGCGGCGCACGGCGGCGTTGAGCCGATCGCCTGGCGTGCGCTGGTGCCGCTTCTGGGGGATCTGTGGGGCATGGTCTCCGTGAATGTCGAGGCTCGGCACCGCGCCGGGCGCATCAAGCAGTGGCTGCATCTTCTGCAGCGTCGCTATCCCGAAGCGAAGACCGCGTTCTCGGAGATCCGCACGATCAACGATCCGGAGAAGTTCGAGGCGTGGTTGCGCGCCATCGGCGCGCTCGGCGCGAAGCGTGACGGGCAGGTATCGGCGCGGACAGAGGCGGCCGTCGAAAACCCGTAGCCCGGACGAGCGGCGCAGGCTGCGACTCCGGGAACCACCGCCGCATCGTCGTCCGGGATTCGGCGTGTCCCTCGTGTAGCCCGGACGAAGCGAAGCGAACTCCGGGGCGGCAGTGAGTGACGTGATGCTGTTCCCGGAGTCGGGCCGTGCGGCCCTCGTCCGGGCTACGAGAAAGATTCCATCGTGTAGCCCGGACGGAGCGAAGCGGACTCCGGGGCGATGTTGAGCCGTGAGACGTGGTTCCCGGAGTCGGCGCAGGCGCCCCTCGTCCGGGCTACGTGATGGCGGTCGTCACACCTTCTCGAAATCTATCCTTTCTTCGACAGGCAATCCCTGCAACTGCCTGCGCAGGCAATCGAGGCCCAGCTCCACGGCGCCGAGCCGGATCCATTCCCTGCCGCCCAGCAACCGCGCACGCCGCGTCGTGGTGCCTGCCCCATTGGCGATCGCGATGCAGATCGTGCCGCCGAACTCGATGCGATCCTCGCCTTCGTCGAGTTCGACGAGGACGGCTAGCGCGTGCGACGTCTGCGCGGCGTCCCGCAATGTCGAGGCGATCTGGCTGGCGAACGCAGGCGAAACCTCCGCAATGTCGTTGTTCGCGGGCATCGACACTGCGCCCTGCAACTGCGCCAGGGACCGGGCGACGACGCCACGCTGGAACACCTTTTCGGCGCCGGGCAGCGGTGCAATGCGCGCGGCCAGCGCGCCCCCGGTGAACATCTCTGCGACGGCAAGGGTGTGACCCTTGGCGAGCATCGCGTCGAGAATCACGCCTTCGAGCCTGGCGTCGTCCTCGGCGACGACGAAATTGCCGAGACGCTTGCGGACTTCCGCCTCGACCGGTGCAAGTCGGCGGCGCACTTCGTCCATGTCACGCCCGCGCACGTTCAGCTTGGTTTCGAGCTGGGGGTAGTGGGCGCGGAAGCCGAGCTTGCAGCTGCCGTCCTCGGCCATCGCTTCGACGTCGGCCAGCATGCCGTCCGCGCGGGACTCGCCGATGCCGAAGGAGTGGAAGCGCTTGAGCAGCGACGCGCCCGGCCGGCCGCTGCGCTGAAGGAGCCGGGGGATCACCTGCTCGGCCAGCATGCGCTTCATTTCGCGCGGCACGCCTGGCGTGAAGAAGAACCGCGCCTTGCCGATGTCGACCGCGAAGCCGCAGGCCGTGCCGATCGGGTTGTCGATGCACTCGGACCCGGCGGGCAGCATCGCCTGCTTGCGGTTGCTGGGCGGCATCACCCGCGAGCGCTTGTGGAAGTACTCCTCCATGCGCTTGAACCACGCCTCGTCGAAGACGAGCTCCACGCCGGCGGCCTTCGCGGCGATCTCCTGCGAGAGATCATCGACCGTCGGGCCGAGGCCGCCGTTGACGATGACGGCGTCCGCCCGCTTCGACGCGAGCTGGAAGGCCGCGAGCAGCGTGTCGCGGTCGTCGCCGACGGTGGTGCCCCAGATGACTTCGAGACCCGCATCGCCGAGCGCCTGGCTGATGTGGCTGAAATTGGTGTTGACGGTGGCGCCCGTGAGCACTTCGTCGCCGGTGCAGATGAGTTCGATCTTCATGCGTGGAGGCTACCACCGGCAACGACTGGCCGGCTACCATCCCGAAACGCGTCCTTTGCGGGCATACAATCCGGACGCGGAGGAACGGGACCCCTGCCGGGGGAAGGTCGGCACACGCTACGCGGTGGCGTAGGTTTTGTGGACCTTCCCTGGAGAACCGGGGCCCGGCCGTGATCAGACCTTCCCCTAGACTGGAGAGAGAGGCAATGCGTGACATCGATCGCCGCAGTTTTCTGAAGTTCGCCGCGGGCTCCGCGGTCGCCCTGGGCAGTGCCGGCTGGCTGTCCACGGCCCTGGCCTACAAGAAGATCTCCCCGACCTCGAAGGACGTCCTCATCGTCGTCGACGTGCAGAAGTGCTTCATCCCCGGCGGTTCGCTGGCGGTGGACAAGGGCAACGAGATCGTCCCGCTCATCAACGCGCTGGCCGGCAAGTTCGAGAACGTCGTGCTCACGCAGGACTGGCACACGGCCGATCACATCTCGTTCGCGTCCCAGCATCCGGGCAAGAAGCCCTTCGAGACCACGAAGGTGCCCTACGGTACTCAGGTGCTATGGCCGGACCACTGTGTCCAGGGCACCGAAGGCGCCGACCTCGCGCCGGGCCTGTCCATTCCCCACGCCATGCTGGTCATCCGCAAGGGCTACAACCGCGAGGTGGACAGCTACTCGGCCTTCCTGGAGGCGGACAAGAAGACCGGCACCGGCCTCACGGGCTACCTGAAGGAACGCAACATCGCGCGCTGCTTCTTCTGCGGGCTGGCGACGGATTTCTGCGTGGCATGGAGCGCCGTGGATGCGGTGGCCGCCGGCTTCGAGGCCGCGGTGATCGAGGACGCCTGCCGGGGGATCAACCTGGGCGGGACCGGCCTGGAAGCCGCCTGGACCGACATGACGGGCAAGGGCGTGCTGCGGATCCAGTCGACGAACTTCGTCTGACCGTGCGGCGCGGGGCGGAAGACCGTCCCGCGCCGCGCCGACCTCTCAGACTGCGACGGGCGCCTTGATGTGCGGGTGCGGGTCGTACCCCACCAGCGTGAAGTCCTCGTAGCGGAAGGCGAAGAGGTCCTTCACCGCCGGGTTGATCTGCATCACCGGCAACGGACGGTAGGCACGCGAAAGCTGTTCGCGCGCCTGGTCCAGGTGGTTGAGGTACAGGTGGGCATCGCCGAACGTATGGATGAACTCGCCGGGCGCAAGATCCGACACCTGCGCCACCATCAGCGTGAGCAGCGCGTACGACGCGATGTTGAAGGGCACACCCAGAAAGATATCGGCGCTGCGCTGGTACAACTGGCAGGAGAGCTTGCCGTCCGCCACGTAGAACTGGAACAGCGCGTGGCAGGGCGAGAGCGCCATCTTCGGCAGGTCCGCCGGGTTCCACGCCGTGACGATCAGCCGCCGCGAATCCGGATTGCGCTTCAGGTCGGCGAGCAGCTGGGTGATCTGGTCGATATGCCCGCCGTCGGGCGTGGGCCAAGAGCGCCACTGGTGCCCGTAAACGGGGCCCAGGTTGCCCTCCTCGTCGGCCCATTCGTCCCAGATCGTGACCCCGTTCTCCCGCAGGTAGCGCACGTTGGTGTCGCCCTGCAGGAACCACAGCAGTTCGTGGACGATCGACTTCAGGTGGAGCTTCTTCGTCGTGACGAGCGGGAAGCCCTCGGAGAGGTCGAACCGCAGCTGCGCGCCGAACACGCTCAACGTGCCGGTGCCGGTGCGGTCGGACTTGCGGGTGCCGGTCTCGAGGACCCGGCGCATCAGGGAGTGGTACTGCTCCATCGGGATTGGTCTCGCAGCGGCAATCGCCGCGATTTTACGCGCTCCCGGACGCCCTCCGGTGCCCCTTCTCGCCGGCGAGCCACGCCTGCAGGGCCTCGAACTCCAGCGGCCGGCTGAACAGGTAGCCCTGCGCCTTGTCGCAACCCTCCGTGCGCAGGAAATCGAGCTGTGCCTCGGTCTCGACGCCCTCCGCGACGATGTCGAGCCGCAGGCTGCGCCCCATGGCGATGACCGCGCGCGCGATGGCGGCGTCGTTCTCGTCGTCCACCACGTCCCGCACGAAGGACTGGTCGATCTTCAGGCCGTCGATGGGGAACCGGCGCAGGAACGAGAGCGAGGAATAGCCGGTGCCGAAGTCGTCGACGGCGATCGTGACGCCCAGCGCGCGCAGCGCCTGGAGCGTACGCACGGCCGCCTCCGGGTTCTCCATCATGCTGCTCTCGGTCACTTCGAGCCGGAGGAGTCCCGGGGGCAGGCCCGAGTCGGCAAGTGCCTTGCGCACAATGTTGACGACGTCGGACGAACCCAGCTGGCGGGGCGACAGGTTCACGGCGACGCGCAGGTCCGCGACGCCGGTCAGGGTGGCGAACTGTCGGCAGGCTTCGCGCAGGACCCACTCGCCGATCGGGACGATCAGTCCGGTTTCCTCGGCCATGGGAATGAAGCGCGCGGGAGGCACTACGCCCAGGTCCGGATGGCGCCACCGCAACAGCGTCTCCACCGCTTCCGCGCGCCCCGTGGAGAGATTCACGATCGGCTGGTAGTGCAGCACGAACTCGTGACGCTCCAGCGCCTTGCGCAGAGCGCTCTCCATCATGAGCTGCTCGAAGGTGGAGGCCGTTGCCTCGGCCGAGAAGAACTGGAACGTGTTCTTGCCCTGGCCCTTGGCCCGGTACATCGCGATGTCGGCGTTCTTCAGCAGCACGCCGGCTTCCGTGCCATCGCCTGGCGATACGGCGATCCCGATGCTCGCGGTGACATACAGCTCGTGACCGCCGATGCGGAACGGCTCGGCCGCGAGGTCGATGAGCTTCTGTGCGCTCACCGCCGCGTCCTGGATGTCGTCGATGTCATCGAGCAGCACGCCGAATTCATCACCGCCGAGTCGACCCAGGATGTCGCTCTTGCGAAGGTGGTCGCGGAATCGCGCGGCGAGCGATTCGAGCAGGCGGTCCCCCGCGTCGTGACCGAGGGTGTCGTTGACGGTCTTGAACCGGTCGAGGTCCAGGAACATCACCGCGACCTTGCGGCCGGAGCGCAGGGCCCGCGCGAGCGCGAGACCGAGGTGCTCTACGAGCAGGTTGCGGTTGGGAAGCCCCGTGAGCTGGTCGTGCGTGGCCAGATACTTCAGGAGGCGCTCGTTTTCCTTGCGTGCCGAGATGTCGTGGACGATGCCGAAATGCCCCACGACGCGACCGTCGGCGGCCCGGTGCGGGACGTAGTGGATCTCGAGATGGCGGGTACCGCCGGCACGGTCGCGATCCTCGCGATCCCAGCGGACCTCCTCGCCGGCGAGCGCACGGTCGAGGTAGGGCTTGATGACGCGGAAGCGGTCGAGGCCCAGCACGTCCGGCACCTGCCGCCCGACGGCATCCCCTCGCGGTACCCCGAACAGCAGTTCGTATCCCGAGTTCACGAAGCGGTAGCGCAGGTCGCTGTCGGTGTAGGCGATGCTCATCGGCATCGCGTCGAGGATCATCTGCAACTGGGCACGTCCATCCTCGATGGCCGCCTGGGCCCGGGCACGTTCGAGGGCGATCGCGGCGACGTTTCTGCCGGACGCGAGGAGTTCGTCCTCGAATGGCGTCGGGCGGCGCGGCGTATCGAAATACGCCGCAAACGTGCCGAGCAGGACGCCGTTGGAATCCGCAATCGGGACGGAGGTGCAGGCGTGCAGGCCGTGGGACAGCGCAAGGCCGCTGTACTCGCTCCAGAGCGGGTCGGTGGCGATGTCTTCCACCACCACACGTTCGCCGCGCCACAGCGCCGTCCCGCAGGAACCCACACTCGGGCCGATGACCACGCCCTCTATCGCCTGCGTGTAGGCGTCTGGCATGGACGGCGAGGCGAGGTTGTGCACGCGGCCGTCACGCAGTTCGAGCATGGAGCAGCGCATGTTGCCGCTCAGCGCCTCGATGGAGCGCACCAGCGAGTCCAGCACCTCCAGCACCGGCGTGCCCACGGAAATCATGGAAAGCAGGCGGTTCTCGGCCTCGATCCGGCTGGTTGCCTTATGAGCCTCGGTAGCGTTCTGCGCGTCGAACAGCAGCAGTTCCCCGCCGTCGGCGGGATCCGGCACGCGGCGCAGGGTGACATCGAGCCAGCGGCGGCCCTGCCGGGTGTCGACGGATACGCGCGCGGCGAAGCGGCCCGTGGTGGCCAGGACGTGCAGCGCATTGCGCGCATTGTCCTCGCCGCCCAGCTGGCTGGCCAGATCGCCCGCGGCGGGGGGCACCGAGAGGGGCCCGAAGGTTTCGATCGCGGCGGGGTTGCGGTTGAGGGCGCCGCCGTCCGGCCGGTGCAGCGAGATCAGCGCTCCTGTATGGCGGTAGGCCTCGATCCGTCTCGACACCTCCGGGGGCATTTCCTGCGCGTTCAGTTCGCGGGCCGCGAACATCAGCACCAGTTCTCCGGAGGGCGCCACGATGCCCGTGGTCCGGACCTCGACCCGAACCGGTTCGTGCGGGGGGTAGAACGTCCAGTAGTCCACCGGGGTGTCCCCGCGGCGGACCATTTCCAGCAGAGCCTCGGTCCGGGCGCGGGTGGCGTCGGTCTGGTCGCTGTAGTCGCGGGCCAGGAGTTCTTCGAGGGTCGCCGCCTTCCAGAGGGCCAGGCCGGCGGGGTTGGCCCACAGCTTCCGGCGCCTCACCGGGTCGAACACCCACATCGGCTGTGCCAGCCACGCGTAGGCGGGCAGGTCCTGCCAGGTGAGGAATCGGGGAAGCGGGTGCGACATGGGGCGACCTACGGGTGGCTGCACAGAACAATCATCGGCACGGCCGCGTCTTCCTGCAATGAAAACGCGAGGAGGCGGGTGCCGGATACGTGGGGCTGCGTGATAGCATTCACCTTTGATTTTTAGAGAGTTAGCGATGTCGGGCAACACCGTCGGCCGTCTCTTCTGCGTCACATCTTTCGGCGAAAGCCACGGCCCGGGCATCGGCTGCGTGGTGGACGGCTGCCCCCCGGGGATGGAACTGTCCGAGGCCGACATCCAGCCCGACCTCGATCGCCGCAAGCCCGGTACCTCCCGGTACGTCACCCAGCGCAAGGAAAGCGACACCGTCGAGATCCTGTCCGGCGTGTTCGAGGGCAGGACCACGGGCACCCCCATCGGGATGCTCATCCGCAATACCGATCAGCGCAGTCAGGACTACGGCAACATCAAGGACACCTTCCGTCCCGGTCACGCCGACTACACCTACTGGCAGAAGTACGGCGTTCGCGACTATCGCGGGGGCGGCCGCCAGTCCGCACGGGAGACCGCGGTGCGCGTCGCGGCGGGCGCCATCGCGCGAAAGTGGCTGCGCGAGCGCTTCGGTGTCGAGATCCGTGGCTACCTCTCCCAACTGGGGCCGGTGAAGATGCCGTTCAAGACCTGGTCGACCGTGCACGACAATCCGTTCTTCTCCGCCGACCCCGACGTGGTGCCCGAACTGGAGGCTTACATGGAGCGCCTGCGCAAGACCGGCGACTCCGTCGGTGCGCAGGTCACCGTCGTGGCCACGGGCGTTCCCCCCGGCTGGGGCGAGCCCGTCGACGACAAGCTCGATGCCGACATCGCGTACGCCATGATGAGCATCAATGCCGTGAAGGGCGTGGAGATCGGCGCCGGGTTCGCGTCCGTGGCGCAGCTGGGTACCGAGCATGGTGACGAGATGACGCCCGAGGGCTTTCTCTCGAACAACGCCGGCGGGATTCTCGGTGGCATCTCCACCGGCCAGGATGTCGTGGTGAATGTCGCGATCAAGCCCACGTCCAGCATCCGCCTCGCGCGGCGCTCCATCGACAAGGCAGGCAACCCGGTCACTGTCGAGACATTCGGGCGTCACGACCCGTGCGTCGGCATCCGTGCGACGCCGATCGCCGAGGCGATGCTCGCGATGGTGCTCATGGATCACGCCCTGCGGCATCGCGCCCAGAATGCGGATGTGTCCGTCGCCACGCCGGTCATCGCCGCGAGTGCGCCGGAGGGGGCCCGGGATCGCCACCCCCTGAATCCGTCGCGCGCCTCCACCGACCCCGAAGGTCACTAGACAAGGTCTGATCGACATGCTGCGGTCGCGACGGCGGTCCTCCGGACGAATGACACGACGGTCCGGACCGCCGCGTGCTTTGCGCACACCTGGCTGCGGCCGACGAAGTGCGCCGACCGCAGGGCCCCGAGGCGATCGCCCCCCTGGGATCCGGCTTTCTCCGGGGCCGGTGAGCACAAGAATCGCCTTCCCGTGATCCCGCGCACGCCGGCATTCGCGCTCGGGAACTTCTACTTCTGGTATTTCGCGTTCCTGGGCGCCTACGCGCCCTTCTGGCCGCTCTATCTGAAGTCCGCGGGGATGAGCGCGGCGCAGATCGGCACGCTGCTCGCGCTGGTTCCGGTCACCCGCATGGTCGGCCCGGCACTCTGGGGATGGCTCGCGGACCATCGCGGCCGCCGGACGCCGATCGTGAGACTGACCGCGACCATGACGGCCGTCGTCTTCCTGGCGTTCTTCCAGGGCACCACCTACGCCTGGTTCTTCGGCGCGATGCTGGCCATGAACGTGTTCTGGTGCGGGTCCCTGCCGCTGGTGGAAGCCACGACCATGGCGCATCTCGCCGAACGCCCGGCGGGGTATGGCCGCATCCGCGCCTGGGGTTCGGTGGGCTTTGTTCTCGTGGTGGTGGCCGCGGGGTATCTCCTCGACCACACCTCCATCCACGCTCTGCTGTGGCTGATCCTCGGATTGCTCGTGGTCCACGCGGTGAGCGCCTACCAGGTGCCCGAGGCCCCGCGCCACGCCCACCACGACGACGCGCATGGCATCCTGCAGATCCTCAGTCGCCCGGAGGTGGTCGCCCTGCTGGCCGGCTGTTTCCTCATGTCCGTTTGCCACGGCCCGTTTCACGCCTTCTACTCGATCTGGCTGGTCGACCACGGCTACAGCAAGGCACAGGTGGGCTTCTACTGGGCTCTCGGGGTCATTGCGGAGATCGCCGTCTTCTTCTACTGGACGCGCCTCGCCACCCGCTTCGACCCGAGGAAGCTGCTGCTCGCCGCCTACGGCATCGCCTTCGTGCGTTTCGTCTTCACGGGCTGGCTTCCGGACTGGCCCGTGGTCGTCTTCCTGGGTCAGCTGGCGCACGCCGCCACCTTCGGCGTGTTCCACGGGGCTGCCGTCGGCCTCACGCACCGCTTCTTCCGCGGGCGCCATCAGTCCAAGGGACAGGCCCTCTATTCGGGCATCGGCTTTGGGGCGGGCGGGGCGGCGGGGCAGCTCATGGCGGGCTTCCTGTGGGACCACGCCGGCGGGGCGTGGACCTTTACGGCGGGCGCGGTGGCGGGGCTGCTCGCCTTTCTGATCACCTGGAAGTGGCTGGACGCGAGGCGATTTCCGCAGCCCTTATGACATAATCTCGGGCTCCCCGGAGATCATCCATGCAGCCCCAGACCCTCTACGACAAGCTCTGGTCGAGCCACGTGGTGCGCGAGGAAGCCGACGGCACCGCGCTCATCTACATCGACCGCCATCTGGTCCACGAAGTCACGAGTCCCCAGGCCTTCGAAGGCCTGAAGCTCGCCGGGCGCAAGCCCTGGCGCATCGACTCGGTCGTGGCCACCGCCGACCACAACACGCCGACCAAGGACTGGGATCAGGGCATCCGTGACCCGATCTCGCGCCTGCAGGTCGAGACGCTCGACGCCAACATCCGCGAGTTCGGGGCGAAGGCCTACTTCCCGTTCCTCGACGGCCGGCAGGGCATCGTGCACGTGATCGGTCCGGAGCAGGGCGCCACGCTGCCCGGCATGACCGTCGTCTGCGGCGATTCCCACACGAGCACCCACGGCGCCTTCGCCGCGCTGGCCTTCGGCATCGGCACTTCGGAAGTCGAGCATGTGCTCGCCACCCAGTGCCTGAACATGAAGAAGGCGAAGAGCATGGCCGTCCAGGTGGATGGCGTGCTGGGCAAGGGCGTCACCGCCAAGGACATCGTGCTGGCCGTCATCGGCCGCATCGGCACGGCGGGCGGCACGGGTTACGCCATCGAGTTCGGCGGCGCGGCCATCCGCGGCCTGTCGATGGAAGGCCGCATGACCCTCTGCAACATGGCCATCGAGGCCGGCGCACGCGCCGGGATGGTGGCCGTGGACGACAAGACGATCGAGTACCTCCGCGGCCGCACCTTCTCGCCCAAGGGCGACCTGTGGGACCGCGCCGTCGCCCACTGGCGCACGCTGCGCACCGACGAAGGGGCGCAGTACGACAAGGTCGTGCAACTGCGCGCCGAGGACATCCTGCCGCAGGTCACGTGGGGCACGTCGCCCGAGATGGTCGACAGCGTGCTCGCCAGCACGCCCGACCCGCAGAAGATCGACGATCCGGTCCGCCGCCAGTCGGTCGAGCGCGCGCTGCAGTACATGGGCCTGCAGGCCAACATGCCGATCACATCGATCCGCATCGACAAGGTGTTCATCGGTTCCTGCACCAACTCCCGCATCGAGGATCTGCGCGCCGCGGCCGACGTCGTGAAGGGCCGGCGTGTGGCGGCTTCCGTCAAGCTGGCGATGGTGGTGCCGGGATCCGGGCTGGTGAAGCGCCAGGCGGAATCCGAGGGCCTCGATCGCGTCTTCCGCGAAGCTGGCTTCGAATGGCGCGAGCCCGGCTGTTCCATGTGCCTCGCGATGAACGACGACCGTCTGGAGGCCGGCGAGCGCTGCGCCTCCACCTCGAACCGCAACTTCGAAGGTCGCCAGGGTGCCGGCGGCCGCACGCACCTCGTGAGTCCGGCGATGGCGGCTGCGGCAGCGATCGCGGGCCGGTTCGTCGACGTCCGCCAACTCTGACCGGGAGACCACGCCATGGAGAAGTTCACCGTACTGCAGGGCCTGGCGGCACCGCTCGACCGGCCCAACGTCGACACCGACGCCATCATCCCCAAGCAGTTCCTCAAGTCCATCAAGCGCAGCGGCTTCGGCCCGAACCTGTTCGACGAGTGGCGCTACATGGACCACGGCGAGCCGGGCATGGACCCGGCCAAGCGCGTGCCCAATCCCAACTTCGTGCTGAACCAGCCGCGCTATCGCGGCGCGAAGATCCTGCTGGCCCGCGAGAACTTCGGCTGCGGCTCCTCCCGTGAGCACGCGCCCTGGGCGCTCATGGATTTCGGCTTCCGCGCCGTGGTGGCGCCGAGCTACGCGGACATCTTCTTCAACAACAGCTTCAAGAACGGGCTGCTGCCGGTGATCCTGCCGGCCGGCGTGGTGGACCGCCTGTTCATGGAAGTGGAGGCGACGCCGGGCTACCAGCTCACCATCGATCTGGTGAACCTCAAGGTCGCGACGCCGGGCGGACAGACCTTCGATTTCACCGTGGATGCCTTCCGGCGCCATTGCATGCTGGAAGGTCTGGACGAGATCGGCCTCACCCTGAAGCACGCGGATGTGATCCGCGAATACGAAGACAGACGCAAGGCGACGCAGCCCTGGCTGTACGTCTGAAGCGCAGTCCCTTCACACAATTCGAAAGCGGGCGCCGTCGCGCCCCGAACGGAGAATGTCGGTCATGAAGATTGCGGTGCTCCCCGGAGACGGGATCGGGCCGGAGATCGTGCAGCAGGCGGTTCGCGTGCTGCAGCACTTCGCCAGCGAGGGCGCGAGCCTGGAAATGGAAACCGCGCCGATCGGCGGTGCAGGCTACGACGCGGCGGGTGACCCGCTGCCGGAAGGCACGCTGAAACTCGCGAAGCAGGCGGACGCCGTGCTGCTTGGAGCCGTGGGCGGCCCGAAGTACGACACGCTGCCGCGCCCCGTGCGTCCGGAGCAGGGGCTGCTGCGCATCCGCAAGGAACTCGGCCTGTTCACGAATCTGCGCCCGGCGATGGTGTACGAGGAACTCGCCGGAGCCTCCAGCCTCCGCCCGGAACTCGTGGCAGGGCTGGACATCATGATCCTGCGCGAACTCACCGGCGACATCTACTTCGGCGAGCCCCGTGGCCGCCGCACCACCGCCTCCGGCGAGCGGGAAGGCTTCGACACGATGAAGTACTCGGAGTCGGAGATCGCCCGCATCGCGCGCGTCGGTTTCGCCATCGCCCGCAAGCGTTCCCGCAAGCTGTGTTCCGTCGACAAGGCGAACGTGCTCGACACGAGCATCCTCTGGCGCGAAGTCGTGAACGAGGTTGCGAAGGATTTCCCGGACGTGGAGCTGTCACACATGTACGTGGACAACGCCGCCATGCAGCTCGTGCGCGCGCCCAAGCAGTTCGACGTGATCGTCACCGGGAACATGTTCGGCGACATCCTGTCGGACGAAGCGTCGATGCTCACGGGTTCCATCGGCATGCTGCCGTCCGCCTCGCTCGACAACGCCAGCAAGGGTCTGTACGAGCCGATTCACGGCTCGGCGCCCGACATCGCCGGCAAGGGGGTAGCCAATCCGCTCGCGACGATCCTGTCGCTCTCGATGATGTTCCGCTACACCTTCGACGATGCCGAGAAGGCCGACCGGATCGAGCGCGCCGTGCGCCAGGTGCTGAAGGACGGCAAACGCACCGGCGACATTGCCGGGCCGGGCCAGACAGCCATCGGCACGCAGCAGATGGGCGACGCCGTGATCGCCGCGCTGGCGGGCGGGCACCGCTGAACGGCCAGTTTCCGAATCCGAAGAACCAGAGTCTGGGAGGTCCGAGATGGGCGCAATGCGGGTGGGTTTCGTGGGATGGCGGGGCATGGTCGGGTCGGTGCTCCTGCAGCGAATGGTGTGGGAGCGGGACTTCCGCGACATCGAGGCAACGTTCTTCAGCACGTCGAACGTCGGCGGGGACGGGCCCTCGTTCGGCGGCCCCCCGGCCAAGCTGGAGGACGCCAACGACATTGCCAGGCTGAAGACGCTGGATGCCATCGTGTCCTGCCAGGGTGGCGACTACACCAATGCCGTCTATCCGAAGCTGCGCGAGGCCGGCTGGACCGGCTACTGGATCGATGCCGCGTCCACGCTGCGGATGAAGGACGATGCCGTCATCGTGCTGGACCCGGTGAACCGGCACGGGATCGACGTCGCCCTCGACAAGGGCGTGAAGAACTACATCGGCGGCAACTGTACCGTGAGCCTGATGCTCATGGCCATGACCGGGCTGTTCCGCGAGGGTCTCGTGGAATGGGTCACGGCGATGACCTACCAGGCCGCGTCGGGCGCAGGGGCCCAGAACATGCGCGAACTGGTGGAGCAGATGGGCGCTGCGCACTCGGCTGCCAAGAGCTATCTCGACCATCCGTCCGCCACGATCCTCGATGTCGATCGTGCAGTGCACCAGGCGATGGGCAGCAATGACTTCCCCATCGAGAATTTCGGCCACCCGCTCGCCTGCAACCTCCTGCCCTGGATCGACAAGGACCTCGGCAACGGTCAGAGCCGGGAGGAATGGAAGGGCATGGCGGAAGCCAACAAGATCCTGGGTCTGGACGGCGCGGTCGCCATTCCCATCGACGGCATCTGCACCCGGGTGGGTGTGATGCGCTGCCACAGCCAGGCGCTCACGATCAAGCTAAAGAGGGACATTCCCCTGTCCGATATCGAGGGCATGCTGGCCGGCGCCCACGAATGGGTGAAGGTCGTTCCGAACACCCGGGAAGCTTCGCTCGCCTCGCTCACGCCGGCGGCGGTCTCCGGGAAGCTGGAAGTGCCCATCGGGCGGTTGCGCAAGCTGCCGATGGGGCCGGAGTACCTGGCGGCCTTCACGGTCGGGGATCAGCTGCTGTGGGGTGCCGCCGAGCCGGTGCGCCGCATGCTGCGGATTCTGATCGAGCGCCGCGGCTGATCGCGGACCCGCCGGGAACTTCACTTTCGGGAGGATCGCCCCCACCGCCGAAAACACCACTTCGGGCTCCAGTTCCGTGAAAATGCGCCGAAAAGACAGTCGCAAAGGGTGCAATCGTGAGAGGCAAGTTTAGCTTGCATCGGTAACCCTATGATGTTAATTTTCTTCTACGGTCCAAGAGTCTAAGGGTGGCGCGGTGGGTAAAAGGATGATTCGCGCGGCCGCCGCCGCGCTGACGCTGCTGACAGTGACGCCCGGGGCACATGCCGCCGGGCTGGGACGGCTTACCGTCCTGTCCACACTGGGGCAGCCCTTCCGTGGCGAAGTCGACCTCGTTTCGCTCAAGAAGGAAGAAGTCGCCTCCCTGGTGGCGCGGCTCGGTTCGCCTGATGCTTTCCGGCAGGCGGACCTCCCCTATACGGCCTACGTCTCGAACCTGAGGCTGTCGCTCGAGAAGCGCCCCAACGGTGATCCCTACATCAAGGTGAGCGCCCCCCAGGCGCTCAACGAGCCGTTCATCGATTTCATGGTCGAGCTGTCCTGGAATTCCGGACGGCTCGTGCGCGCCTACACGGCGCTCGTCGATCCGCCCATCGTCAAGGACGGCGAAGCCGATCCCGGTGCGGAAGTGAAGCCCTCGGCCGCCCCCGATTCGCTGCAGGCGCAGCCCGTTCCCCAGGCCGAGTCCGGCCAGGTCGCCCCGCCGCCCGCCGAGACAGGCAAGAAGCCCAAGGCGGGTTCTAAGGCCGCCCGTCCCGAACCCAAGGCCGCCGCTCCCACGGAGGCCGGCGCGGATGCTGCCCCGGCGCCCGCGTCGGGTGGCAGCCCTGCCGAGTACGGTCCGGTGAAGCGCGGCCAGACCCTTGCCCAGATTGCCCGCGAGACCCGTCCTGCCGACGCCACGCTCGAGCAGATGCTCGTGCTGCTGTACCGCAACAATCCGGATGCCTTCGAAGGCAAGAACATGAACCGCCTGAAGGCGGGTCAGGTGCTCCGCGTGCCGACGGCCGCGGACATCTCCGGCCTGTCTCCGCAGGAGGCGCTGAAGGAGTTCCGCGTCCAGTCTTCCAACTGGAAGGCCTACCGGTCCCGACTGGCCGATGCCGCCGAGAGCACGATGCCGGCGGACGAGCCGGCCGGCCGCACGGCGGGTGGCAAGATCACCACGAAGGTCGAGGAGAAGACGCCTCCGGCCCAGGACGCCAGCAAGGACGTCCTCAAGCTCTCCAAGGGGGAGACCCCGAAGAGCGGTGCGCCGGCCCCGGTTGCCGACACGAAGACGCAGGAGCGCATCCGCACCCTCGAGGAAGAGATCGCGGCGAAGGGCCGTGCCGTGGGGGATGCCAATCAGCGCATTGCCCAGCTCGAGAAGCAGATCAAGGACATGCAGGCCCTGCTCGAAATGAAGAGCAAGGGCATGGCGGACTTGCAGAAGCCCGCCGAGAAGGCGCCGGAGAAGCCCGCCGCGCCGCCTCCGCCGCCGCCTCCCCCGCCCGTGATGCCGGAGCCGCCGAAGGCCGAAGCCCCGGCGCCGACACCGGCCCCTGGCGAACCGCCCAAGGGCGAGCCGTTGCCGGCACCGCCCGCGCCCGAAGCTTCCGCACCTCCGGCCGACAAGCCGGCAGAGCCGCCCGCCGCCGAGGCGCCGCCTCCGCCGAAGCCGAAGCCCAAGTTCGTGCCGCCGCCGCCCCCGCCGCCTCCGAGCCTGGTCGATCAGCTGCTCGACAACCCGATGATCCTGGGCGCCGGTGCGCTCGTCGTCGCCGCTCTCGGCGGTCTCGGATTCTCCGCGTGGAAGCGCAAGAAGGCCGCTGCCGGGTCGGGTCGCAAGGCGTCCGACGAGTCGTTGGAGCCGCTGGAGAGCGCGGAGGACACCTTCGGGCCCGCCGGGTTCGCCGCTGCCGCCGGTGCGGCCACAGCCGGCGCCACCGCCGCTTCCTCGGTGCAGGCGTCCACTGGCGCGCTGAGCGACGAGAGCGATGCTCTGGCCGAAGCTGAAGTGTTCCTGATCTACGGCCGGGATTCCCAGGCCGAGGAGCGCCTGAAGGAAGCCATCGCGGCCAACCCGACCCGCTACGAACTGCACGCCAAGCTGCTCGAGATCTATGCCAAGCGCGGCGATGCCAATGCCTTCGAGCGTGTGGCCACCGAACTGCAGAAGGGCACGGGCGGCGAGGGCGACCTCTGGGAAAAGGCCGTGCAGCTCGGCTACCAGATCGACGCCACCAACCCGCGTTACGCCTCCGGTCGTGTCGACGAGGACACCGTCGACAAGACGATGCCCGGGGCGGACGAAGAGTCCACCATGCAGATGCCGGCGTTCGATGCCGGTCCGAAGGACGATCTCGACTTCAACCTCGACTTCGAGGCGACGAGCGCCGGGTCCACGACCGACATCGATCTCGGCCAGCTGGGCCAGGACCTCGAGCGCAGCGGCACCACCACGACCGACATCGATCTCGGTCTCCTGGGCGGTTCCACCGAACCCGACGACGTCTTCGACCCGAGCAAGACCATCACCCGGGTCGACAGCGGCGATCCGCTCGCGCAGACCTCCGAGATGGCTGCGTTCGATCCGACCAGCACCATCGCGCCGACCGATGCCGCCGATCTGCCCACGCTGCCTGGCCTCAGCCTGGCGGCGCAGGGTCAGCGGTCCGCAACGGGCGGTCTGGACTTCGACATCGGCGATACCGAATCCACCATTGGCGGCACCCGCCGGGTTCCGGTGATGAACGTCGACTCGACGCTCGATGACGTCAGCTTCGATCTGGATACCCTCAAGCTCGACAGCTCGCCGCTCGAGGAGACTTCGCCGGGCGTCATGCTGCCGAAGTCGCTGCCCGAGTCGGATCTGGAATCGACCCGCCCCGGCGCAGCCGGCGCCACCGATCTCGACCTGTCCGGCATCAGCCTCGATCTCGGCGACAGCCCGACCGTGATGCCCACGGGCGGCGCGAAGGACGAGAAGTGGTACGACGTCCAGACCAAGTTCGACCTCGCCAAGGCGTATCAGGAGATGGGCGACAAGGAAGGGGCGCGCGAGATCCTCGAGGAAGTCATCACCGAGGGCGACGCCGAGCAGCAGTCGGCCGCCCGGGAACTCCTGGACGCGCTGGGCAGCTGAACACCCCCGGACCCCGTCCTGCCGTAACGTCGGGCACCGCATCGCGCGGTGCCCGTTTCGTTTGTGAGACTGCGGAAGCATCCCCATGAGAGTGGCTCTCGGCATCGAGTACGACGGCCGTGCCTTCTGCGGCTGGCAGACGCAGCCTTCCCGCTGCGGCGTCGAGGATGCGCTCGAGGCGGCCCTCGAGTCGATCGCGGGTCATCCGGTCGATGTCATCTGTGCCGGCAGGACGGACACCGGCGTGCATGCCACGGGGCAGGTGGTCCACTTCGACACGACGGCGGCCAGGCCGGAGACGGCCTGGACTCGCGGCGTCAACGCTTCGCTGCCCGACGGCGTGAGCGTGCTGTGGTGCCGGCCGGTGAGCGAGGACTTCCATGCCCGCTATTCCGCCCGGTCGCGTACCTACCGCTATCTGCTGCTCTCCCGGCCTGCGCGGCCCGGACTGTCGAAGGGGCGGGTCGGCTGGTACCACGGGCCGCTGAGCGAGCCGGCCATGCGTGAAGCCGCCGGGCTGCTGATCGGCGAGCATGATTTCAGCGCGTTTCGGGCTGCCGAGTGCCAAGCGGCCACGCCGGTCCGACACCTGACGGCGCTGAGCCTGCACGAGCGCGACGGGCTGTTCGTCTTCGACATCACCGCCAACGCCTTCCTCCAGCACATGGTCCGCAACATCGTCGGCAGTCTCGTCTACGTGGGGGCGGGGCGGCATCCGCCCTCGTGGATGGGCGACGTGCTGGCCTCCCGCGACCGGCGCGTGGCTGCCCCGACTTTCTCGCCCGACGGCCTGTACCTGTGGAAGGTGGACTATGATCCGGCGCACGGTCTGCCGGAGGCATCACCGCCGCCGGGTCCGCTCTGACGTCTCTCCGCCATGCCCACCCGCATCAAGATCTGCGGCATCACCCGTCCCGAGGATGCGCTGCGCGCAGCCGATCTGGGCGCGGATGCCATCGGACTCATCTTCTACGAGCGCAGCCCACGTCACGTCGGCTTGCGGGAGGCTGCGGCCATCGCGCGGGCCCTCCCGCCGTTCGTGACGACGGTCGGTCTGTTCGTCGATGCCCCGGCCGCGGAGGTCCAGGCCGTGCTCGCGGAGATCCCGCTGGATCTACTCCAGTTCCACGGCGCTGAATCCGCGGCGTACTGCAAGAGCTTTTTCCGGCCCTATATCAAGGCAATCGCGGCGGCGCCAGGGGTCGATTTGCTACAATCGGCCGCAGTTCACGACGCAGCCCGCGGCATTCTCATCGACGCCTACGTTCCGGGTGTCCACGGGGGTTCCGGCGTGACGGCGGACTGGGGCCTCATTCCCCGGCCGTATCCAAAACCGATCGTTCTCGCAGGCGGGTTGCATCCGGCCAACGTGGCCGAGGCGATCCGTGCCGTGCGTCCCTGGGCGGTGGATGTCTCCAGCGGTGTGGAGCGCGCCAAGGGTGTGAAGGATCACGACAAGCTGTCGGCTTTTGTGCGAGGAGTTCGAGATGCAGATGTATGACCTGCCCGACCGGAACGGTCACTTCGGTCCCTACGGCGGTGTGTTCGTCGCCGAAACGCTCATCCACGCCCTGGACGAGTTGCGTACCCAGTACGAGAAGCTGCGCAACGATCCGGCGTTCATCGAGGAGTTCGAGTACGAGCTCAAGCATTACGTCGGACGCCCGAGCCCGGTGTACCACGCGAAGCGCCTGTCCCAGAAGTGCGGCGGCGCGCAGATCTGGCTGAAGCGCGAGGATCTCAACCACACCGGCGCGCACAAGATCAACAACACCATGGGTCAGGCGCTCGTCGCCCGGCACATGGGCAAGAAGCGGATCATCGCCGAGACCGGCGCCGGTCAGCACGGCGTGGCCTCCGCGACCGTGGCCGCCCGCTACGGCATGGAATGCGTGGTGTACATGGGCTCCGAGGACGTCGTCCGCCAGTCGCCCAACGTGTACCGCATGAAGCTCCTCGGCGCCTCGGTGGTGCCCGTGGAGAGCGGCTCCAAGACCCTGAAGGACGCGCTGAACGAAGCGATGCGCGACTGGGTGACGAACGTCGAAGGCACCTTCTACATCATCGGCACGGTGGCGGGTCCGCATCCGTACCCGATGATGGTGCGCGATTTCAACTCGGTGGTCGGGCGTGAACTGCTCACGCAGATGCCGGATGTCCTGGGTCGTCAGCCCGATGCCATCCTGGCCTGTGTCGGCGGGGGCTCCAATGCGATGGGCGCGTTCTACCCGTACATCCCGCACAAGGAAGTCCGCCTGATCGGCGTCGAGGCCGGCGGCTTCGGCATCGCGACCGGCAAGCACGCCGCCACGCTCTGTGCCGGCAAGCCCGGCGTGCTGCACGGCAACCGCACCTACCTCATGCAGGACGACAACGGCCAGATCATCGAGACGCACTCCATTTCCGCGGGTCTCGACTACCCCGGTGTGGGTCCCGAGCACGCCTGGCTGAAGGACACGGGCCGCGCGGAGTACGTGTCCGTCACCGACGACGAGGCGCTCGAAGCGTTCCACGCCATGTGCCGCCTGGAAGGCATCATTCCCGCCCTCGAGTCGAGCCACGCCGTGGCCCACGCGATGAAGATCGCCCGGGACATGCCGAAGGACAAGGTGCTCCTGGTCAATCTGTCCGGCCGGGGGGACAAGGACATGAACACGGTCGCCAAGCACTCCGGCATCGAACTCTGACCGCCGTCGAGGAAGCGGGCGCCCCCGCTGGGTGCCCGCGCTTTGCAGCGTGGCCTGACTTCCCCGCCGCTGCACCTTCGGACGCCCCCCACCCGACCCCCCACTGATCCCATGTCCCGAATCTCCGAAACCTTCGCCCGGCTGCGTTCCCAGGGCCGCAAAGCGCTGATCCCGTTCGTCACGGCCGGCGACCCCACGCAGGCGGCCACGGTGCCGATCATGCAGGCCCTGGTGACGGCCGGTGCCGACATCATCGAACTGGGGGTGCCTTTCTCGGACCCGATGGCCGACGGCCCCACCATCCAGCGTTCCAGCGAAAGAGCCCTCAAGAACGGCACGTCGCTGCGCAATGTGCTGGGCTTCGTCTCCACCTTCCGGCAGACCGACAAGACCACGCCGGTGGTGCTGATGGGCTATGCCAATCCCATCGAGGCCATGGGCTATGAGGCCTTCACCGAGGCCGCGGCCTCGGCCGGCGTGGACGGTGTCCTGGTCGTGGACTATCCGCCCGAGGAGAGCGAGAAGCTCACCATGGCCTTGCGCACGAAGGGGATCGACTCCATCTTCCTGCTCTCGCCCACCTCCGAGGAATCCCGGATCGCAGGCGTCGGCCGTCTGGCGAGCGGTTACGTGTACTACGTGTCGCTCAAGGGTGTGACCGGCGCGGCGAACATCGACCTGTCCGAGGTCTCCGGTCGCCTCCCCATGATCCGCGCCCACGTCAACCTCCCGATCGGGGTAGGATTCGGCATCCGCGACGGGGAGACGGCTCGAGCCATCGCGGGCATCGCCGACGCCGTGGTGATCGGCAGCCGGCTCGTGCAGGAGATCGAAGCCTCCACGGCCGAGAACGTGGCGGCCAACATCGGGGCGCTGGTGCGCTCCATCCGGACGGCGATGGATGCCTGACCGGACCGGTTTCCCGACCCTCGACAAGCAGGAGGCGTTGCAATGAGCTGGTTGCAGAAGCTTCTCCCGCCGAAGATCAAGCGCAATGAAGGGGTCTCCAGAAAGGCCGTGCCGGAAGGCCTCTGGAGCAAATGCGAAGTCTGCGAGACGGTGCTCTACCGCGCCGACCTCGAGAAGAACTTCGGGGTGTGCCCCAAGTGCGGACACCACACCCGCCTGAGCGCCCGTGAGCGCCTCCATTATTTCCTCGACGAGGACGGCCGCTTCGAGATCGGCGCCGAAGTCGTGCCGGTGGACTTCCTCAAGTTCGTCGACAGCAAGCGCTATGTGGAACGGCTGCAGCAGGCCCAGGCCGAGACCGAGGAGGAAGACGCCCTGGTCGCCATGCAGGGCGCCGTGAAGAGCATTCCCGTCGTGGTGGCCGCCTTCGAGTTCCGCTTCCTCGGCGGCTCCATGGGGTCGGTCGTCGGCGAGCGGTTCGTGCGCGCAGTGCAGACCGCCGTCGAGCAGAACATGGCGTTCATCTGTTTCTCCGCGAGCGGCGGGGCCCGGATGCAGGAGGGCCTGATGTCCCTCATGCAGATGACCAAGACCACCGCGGCACTCACTCGCCTCGCGAGGCGGCAGTTGCCCTTCATCTCGGTGCTGACGGACCCCACCATGGGGGGGGTGTCGGCGAGCTTCGCGATGATCGGCGATATCGTGATCGCCGAACCGAATGCGCTGGTGGGCTTTGCCGGTCCGCGCGTCATCGAACAGACGGTGCGGCAGACCCTGCCGGAAGGTTTCCAGCGCTCCGAGTTCCTGCTGGAGCACGGCGCCGTGGACATGATCGTCGACCGGCGCGAACTGCGTGACCGCATCGCGGCGCAGCTCGCGATGCTGATGCGCCTGCCCGCGCCGACCTGAGGCACCTCTTCCCCTGAACGCCATCGATCCCCGCATCACGGCCGGCCCGGCACCCGGCGCCGAGGCCAGTCTCGACGAGTGGCTCCGCTACATCGAGAGCCGTCACGACAAGACGATCGACATGGGGCTCGATCGTGTGAGCGCTGTCGCACGCAAGCTGTCCCTTGCTCCCGGCTTTCCCATCCTCACCGTCGGCGGCACGAACGGCAAGGGATCGACCTGCGCGATGCTGGAGTCCATCCTCGACCGTGCGGGCTACCGCGTGGGCTGCTACACGAGCCCGCATCTGCTGACGTACAACGAACGGGTGCGCGTCGGGCGCCGGCAGGCGGAAGATGCGGCGCTGTGCGAGGCGTTCGCCGCCGTGGAGGCGGCGCGGGGCGACGTGTCGCTCACCTACTTCGAGTTCGGCACGCTCGCAGCGATGTGGCACTTTCTGCGAGCCGGTGTCGATGTTGCTGTGCTGGAGGTCGGCCTGGGCGGAAGACTCGATGCCGTCAACGTGTTCGATGCGGACGTCGCGGTCATCACGTCCATCGGCATCGACCACATCGAATACCTCGGCCCCACGCGGGAGAGCATCGGGTTCGAGAAGGCCGGGATCCTGCGCGCTGCGCGTCCCGCCATCATCGGCGACCCCGATCCGCCCCGGACCATCGACGAGCACGCCTCGCGGATCGGTGCGCTGCAGATCCGCAATGGCGTCGAGTTCCGAGCGGTCCGCGAAGACACGCAATGGCGTTATGAAGGTCCTGGCGGCATGCGCGCGGGGCTGCCGTATCCGGCCCTGCGCGGTCAGTATCAGCTCGACAACGCGGCCGCCGCCATCACGGCCCTCGACTGCCTGAAGGACCGTGTTCCCGTCGGTTCCGGCGCGGTCCGCGAAGGTCTCCTGACGGTTGAGCTGCCCGGACGCTTCCAGGTGCTGCCGGGGCGGCCGGTGACGGTTCTCGATGTCGCGCACAACCCGCACGCGGCCGAGCGCTTCGCCAGCGCACTGGAGCAGATGGAGACGTTCCGCAAGACCCACGCGGTGTTCGCGATGCTCCACGACAAGGACATCGTCGGGGTGGTCCGCGCCGTCAAGCCGCACGTCGATCGCTGGTACCTCGCGCCGCTAGAGGGTCCGCGGGGCACGGATGTCGCGACGCTCTCCCGGGCACTCGACGACGCCGGTGCCTACGACGAAGTGCTGAGCTTCGGCTCCGTCGCCGAAGCCCTCGCGGAAGCGAGGTCCGCTGCGCGAGCCGATGATAGAATTTTGGTCTTCGGCTCTTTCCTCACCGTCGCGCAGGCGTTCGAGTCGGACGCGCTGCGAATCAGACGATAGATGGCTCAACCGGTCTCCGACGAAGCACTCCAGTTACGCAAGCGCGCACGCCGCCGGTTGGTTGGCGCGATCGCGCTCGTGGCCGTTGTGGTGCTCGTGCTCCCGTGGTTCCTCGACAATCGGCCGCCCGAG
The DNA here is from genome assembly GCA_964510915.1 of uncultured Rhodocyclaceae bacterium. GTDB lineage: Bacteria > Pseudomonadota > Gammaproteobacteria > Burkholderiales. The sequence continues at coordinate 25,902 of CAZEDA010000012.1, forward strand.
CCGCTCAAGAACGTCGAGATCGTCATTCCACCGGTCCCGCCGGTCGACAAGCAGTTCCCCAAGGCGCCGGAGGCCGATGCGCCGCCTGCCGCGCCCGCGGAGTCCTCGACGCCGCCGGCCGCATCGCCGTCAACTGCTACGACGGATCCGTCATCGCCCGCGGCGACTGCGCCGGCGCCTGTCAGTCCGCCTCCGGTGACTGCGCCCGCGCCGGCTCCGGTCGAACCCGAGGCGAAGCCTGCCGAAAAGCCGCAGGACAAGCCCGCCGAGAAGCCGGCTGACAAGCCTGTCGAAAAACCCGCGCCGAAGTCCGCCGAGAAGCCTTCCGCCAAGCCACCCGAGAAGTCCACCGACAAGCCCG
>CAZEDA010000013.1:0-2288 GCA_964510915.1 uncultured Rhodocyclaceae bacterium
ACGAGCAGGCCGCGCTCGCGGGCGTGGCGGTGGACGTGATCTTCGACTCCGTGTCGGTCACGACCACCTACAAGAAGAAGCTGGCCGACGTCGGCGTCATCTTCTGTTCGTTCTCCGAGGCGGTGCACGAATACCCCGAACTGGTGAAGAAGTACCTGGGCACGGTGGTCCCGCCCTCGGACAACTTCTATGCGGCGCTCAACTCCGCCGTGTTCACCGACGGGTCGTTCTGTTTCATCCCCAAGGGCGTGAAGTGCCCGATGGAGCTGTCGACCTACTTCCGCATCAACACGCAGGAATCCGGGCAGTTCGAACGGACCCTCATCGTGGCGGAAGAGGGTGCGCAGGTGAGCTACCTCGAAGGCTGTACGGCGCCCAAGTTCGACACCAACCAGCTGCACGCGGCGGTGGTGGAACTCGTGGCCCTCGACAACGCCGACATCAAGTACTCGACCGTCCAGAACTGGTACGCGGGCGACGAGAACGGCGTGGGCGGCATCTACAACTTCGTCACCAAGCGCGGGCTCTGCCAGGGCGTGAACTCCAAGATCTCCTGGACCCAGGTGGAAACCGGCTCGGCGATCACCTGGAAGTACCCGTCCTGTGTGCTGCTCGGCGACAACTCGGTGGGCGAGTTCTACTCGGTCGCGCTCACCAATCACAAGCAGCAGGCGGACACCGGCACCAAGATGATCCACGTGGGGCGCAACACGCGCAGCACGATCATCTCCAAGGGCATCTCGGCCGGCGAGTCGAACAACAGCTATCGCGGTCTCGTGAAGATCGGCCCGAAGGCCGAAGGCGCACGCAACTATTCGCAGTGCGACTCGATGCTGATCGGCAGCCGCTGCGGCGCCAACACGTTCCCGTACATCCAGGTGCAGAACAACAGCGCCAAGGTGGAGCACGAGGCCACCACCTCCAAGATCGGGGAAGACCAGCTTTTTTACTTCGCCAGCCGCGGGATCGACGCGGAGGAAGCCGTATCGATGATCATTAACGGCTTCGTGAAGGACGTCTTTACCCAACTGCCCATGGAATTCGCCGTGGAGGCCGGACGCCTCCTCGGACTCAAACTGGAAGGAAGCGTCGGATGACGAAGTCGGATTCTCCCGTGCTGCTCGACGTGAAGGGGCTGCATGCCTCCGTCGCAGGAGTGCCGATCCTCAAGGGGATCGATTTCACGGTACGCGCGGGCGAGGTGCACGCGATCATGGGGCCCAACGGTTCGGGCAAGAGCACGTTCTCGAAGGTGCTCGCCGGACACCCGGCCTACGAAGTCACCGCCGGAACGGCCACCTTCCAGGGGGGCGATCTTCTCGCCCTCGAAGCCGAGGAACGGGCGCGTGCTGGCTTCTTCCTGAGCTTTCAGTACCCGATCGAAGTTCCGGGCGTCGCCAACGCGCAGTTCCTGCGCCTTGCCTACAACACGGTGCAGGGTGCGCGCGGCAAGGACGAACTCGATCCGCTGGAGTTCGACGACTTCGTACGCGAGAAGATGAAGCTCCTCGAGATGGACCCCGCCTTTCTCGATCGCAGCGTCAACGCCGGCTTCTCCGGCGGGGAGAAGAAGCGCAACGAGATCCTGCAGATGGCGCTGCTGGAGCCGTCCCTCGCGTTCCTCGACGAGACCGACTCGGGTCTGGACATCGATGCCCTGCGCATCGTGGCCCACGGGGTGAATCAGCTTCGCAACGACCGCAATGCAGTGGTCCTGGTCACGCACTATCAGCGCCTGCTCAACTACATCACGCCGGACTTCGTCCATGTGATGGACGGTGGCCGCCTGGTGAAAACCGGCGGCAAGGAACTCGCCCTCGAACTCGAGGCGCGCGGCTACGACTGGATCCAGAAGCAGGCGGCCTGAGCACCATGGAAGCTCAGGCATCCGGCAGTTTTCTTTCGACTCTCCTCGCAGGCACCGCACCCGGCGGTGCCCGGCAGTGGCTGAAGCAGCTTCGCGCCAACGCGCTGGAACGCGCGAATGCGCTCACGGCGCCCACGACGCGCGACGAGGACTGGCGATTCACCGATCTCACGCCGCTGTACCGCCTCGCGCTGCATGCGCCGGGCGAAGCCGGCCCGATCGACGTCGAGGCGCATCGCATCGCGGAGGCTGGCAGTCGTCTGGTCTTCGTCAACGGCCAGTTCCGTGAAGATCTCTCGGAAGGCGTCGACACTTCCGGGCTCGAGGTCGTGCGGCTGCGAGGCGAATTCGCCGATGCCGCGTGGCTTTCCGCCCATCTGGGGCAGATTGCCCACTTCGATCGGGATGCGTTCGTTGCCGC
>CAZEDA010000013.1:2388-25548 GCA_964510915.1 uncultured Rhodocyclaceae bacterium
GACAACGCCGAGGTCCGGCATGTCCGCCTCCAGCGGGAAGGCAAGGCGGCTTACCACATCGGGACGAGCGCGGCGTCCGTCGCTCGCGACGGACGGTACCGGTGCTGGTCCGTGGCGATGGGTGCGCGCCTGTCGCGACACAACGCCAACGTTCGCCAGGATGGCGAGGGCACGCACTTCGAGATGGACGGTCTGGCTCTGCTTGGCACCCGCCAGCTGGCGGATACCCATTCGTTCATCGACCACGCGCGCGCCCACGGGACCAGCCGTCAGATGCACAAGTGCGTCGTGGCCGACGGTGCCCATGCCGTGTTCAACGGCCGCATCCTCGTGCGCGAGGGGGCGCAGCAGACCAACTCCGCGCAGGAGAGCCGCAATCTGCTCCTCTCCGACAAGGCGCGTGTGGATACCAAGCCTCAGCTCGAGATCTTTGCCGACGACGTCAAGTGCGCTCACGGCGCGACAGTCGGCCAGCTCGAGGCGGAAGAGGTGTTCTACCTGCGCAGCCGCGGCCTCGCGGAACCCGAAGCCCGAAACCTGCTGACGTACGCCTTTGCCGCGGACATGGTCGTGAGGATTCCCGTCCCGTCCGTCGTGCGGGCCCTGCAGGCGCGAATCATCGAACGGACGGGAGGTCCGGAGATCCCATGACAGTGCAGGCCCTGAGGCAGCCGCCGGCCGGCGACGCCAGCAAACCCTTCGACGTCGAGCGCATCCGCGCGGACTTCCCGATCCTGGCGAACGTGAGACCCCACGGGAAGCCGCTGGTGTTCCTCGACAACGCCGCATCGAGCCAGATGCCCCAGCAGGTGATCGACCGCCTGGTGCGATACCAGACGCACGAGCACGCCAACATCCATCGCGGTGTGCACTACCTGTCCGAGACTGCCACACGAGCGTACGAGCAGGCGCGCATCAGCGTGCAGCGGTTCCTCAACGCGCGCGAAGACCGCGAGATCATCTTCACCACCGGCACTACCGAGGCCATCAATCTCGTGATGCACGGGTACGGCCGGCGCTTCATCGGTGCGGGCGACGAGATCATCATCACGCACATGGAGCACCACTCCAACATCGTGCCGTGGCAGATGCTCTGTGAAGAGAAGGGCGCGGTGCTGAAGGTCGCTCCCATCGACGACAGCGGTGAACTGATCGTCGAGGAGTACGAGAAGCTGTTCAACGCCCGGACGAAGTTCGCCGCGGTGACGCATGTCTCGAATGCGCTCGGCACCATCACGCCGATCAAGCACCTCATCGACGTCGCGCACTCCCATGGCGTGCCGATCCTCGTGGACGGTGCCCAGGCGACGCCGCACCTGCCTGTCGACGTGCAGGCGCTCGACTGCGATTTCTATTGCTTCTCGGGTCACAAGGTATGCGGCCCCACTGGCAGCGGCGCGCTCTACGGCAAGGCGGCCCTGCTGGAGAAGATGCAGCCCTTCAAGGGCGGCGGCGACATGATCCTGTCCGTCACCTTCGAGAAGACGACTTACAACACCATTCCGCACAAGTTCGAGGCCGGCACGCCACCTATCGCCCCGATGATCGGGCTCGGCGCCGCGCTCGACTACCTCTCGGCGATCGGCATGGACCGCATCGCCGCGCACGAGGAAGCTCTGCTTGCCTACGCGACCGAGCGTTTCCTCGAGGTCGGCGGGCTGCGCATCATCGGCACGGCGCGTCACAAGGCCGCCGTGCTGTCGTTCTACGTGGGTGAAGTGCATCCGCACGATGTGGGCACATTGCTGGATGAGGACGGTGTGGCAGTGCGGACGGGCCACCACTGCGCACAGCCGGTGATGCAGCGCTTCCGCGTCCCGGCGACTGCGCGCGCGTCGTTCGCGCTCTACAACACGCATGCGGAAGTCGATGCGCTCGTGGCGGCTGTGGTGAAGGTGCGGGACATGTTCGCCTGACGCCGCATGGACAGCAAACAGCTCTACCAGGAAGTCATCCTGGATCACAACCGCAAGCCGAGGAACTACGGCAAGCTCGATGCGGCCACCCACAGTTCGGAAGGCCTCAATCCGCTGTGCGGCGATCACATCTGGCTGCATCTGCAGGTCAGCGAAGGCACCATCTCGGGCATCGCCTTCGAGGGTCAGTCCTGCGCCATCTGCAAGGCGTCCGCCTCGATGATGACGGCCGCCGTGAAGGGCAAGCGCGTCGAGGATGCCGAGGGACTGGTGGGCGAGTTCCGCTCCATGGTGACGGGCTCGCTCGATGTGGGCGCCCAGCCCAATCATCTGGGACGGCTCGGCGTGTTCGCGGGCGTGAAGGACCTGCCGTCCCGAGTGAAGTGTGCGGTGCTCCCGTGGCACACCCTGCATGCGGCGCTGACCTCGCAGCAGACGACCTCCACCGAGGGGGATCAGGACCCTCTCGCCCCGGGCACTTGAGACCGCAACTGGCGACCTCCCGACAACAAGACGTCCGACACGACGAGAAGAAGTAGATGCCCAAGATCGCAGATATCGAAGTCACGCCGAACCCGAACGCGCGGAAGTTCATCCTCAAGGAGCCGCTCACCTGGGGTATCGCGCATTCCTTCGACAGCGCGCAGGAAGCCGAGGCCGATCCGCTCGCCCGGGCGCTCTTCGCCATCGAAGGGGTGACGAACGTCTTCTATGTCGATCACTGGCTCACCGTCACCCAGGACGGGTCTGCTGAATGGACCTCGCTGCTCAAGCAGCTCGCGGTGCCGATCCGCGAAGCCCCCGCCGCCGAAGAACGATCCGAATCGCTGGGTGCCGCCAATTCGGCACTGCTGGACCCCGAGCGCTATTCCGTCGAGGAACTGGAGAAGCTGGTGGCAATCAGCGAACTGCTGGATGAGCGCGTGCGCCCGTTCCTGCAGGGCGATGGCGGAGACATCTTCATCGTCGGTCTCGAAGGCAATCAGCTGCAGGTCCACTATCAGGGCGCATGCGGGAGCTGCCCGAGTTCCCTGTCCGGCACGCTCGCGGGCATCGAAGGGCTCGTGCACCAGATCGACCCGATGCTCGAAGTCGTGCCCGTCTGACGATGGAGTGGGTGGCTGTCGGTGCCGTGGACGGGTTCGCCCCGGGGACGCATCGTGTCGTCGATGTCGACGGCACTGCCGTGGTGGTGTTCAACCTGGGTGGTGAGTTCTTCGCGCTCGAGGATGTCTGCACCCACGACGGCGGCCAGCTCACGGGCGGTTGCGTCGAGGGAGAGGAGATCGTCTGCCCCCGTCACGGCGCGCGGTTTGCCATTCGTACCGGCGCGGCCCTTACGTCCCCTGCTTTCGAGCCGACGCTCACCTTTCCCGTTCGGATCGAGGACGGTCAGGTCTTCACGCGGGACGACCGCTGGGATTGACCGCAGCGCAGCACAAAGTCAGAGTCGACGAATCCGATCGATTTCGAACACCTGTCCACCCCGCAGGATCACCCGGGTGGTGAACGGGTCCGTGACGGTAGGCAGGTAGGACCAGGTCTTGGCGCCGAGGGCGCCGTCAAAGGCTTCGTGGTCCGGCGGGCCGGCGCGGTCCATCACTTCCCCTTCGCTCATGCCGCGCTCGAGACGAGCGAACACATCGAAGGTCATGCCCCGAGGGCTCGCACTGCGGGCCGCCTGATCGTGGGATCGAGCGATCCGTTCACTGCGGTTTGCGGCGTCGTCCTCGAGGCGATAGCGGCGCATCCGCTCGTACTGGCACTGCACCGTCTGGCACTCGGGCGATTTTCGCGAGGCGACGGGCGGACTGCCTGGCACTTGGGCCGCGATGCCGGTATTGCGGCCCTTCGCGCCTTCGGGGGGCTTCTCGCCGTAGTGGGTCCGTCCCTGGGAGTCCTTCCACCGGATCACGTCTCCGGCGCCTGCGACGCCGGCAAAGGACAAAATCCCGGCTAGGCAGATCACACCGATCCGTCTTGCGTTCCCCCACGAGTTCGGAGGCTTCACGGCATCCTCAGCCGAACCCCCGGTTCTGCGGCGGGCGGTGGTTGGGTGGGGACCGGACGCTGATGCCCCGGCACGATGACGCCACGGCGATAGATGGGGGCGTACGCCGGTTCGTAAGGAATCTGAGAGGAGGGGGTAGCCCTCTGCTGGGCGGCCCGCTGAGTCTCGGCGACTCGGGCGCGGGTTTCCATTTCCTTGCGCCATTCCGCTTCGCGGATCAGGCGGTCCTGCCGCATCCGTTCGTACTGACACTGGATGGTGTAGCAGCCCGGCGGCTTGTCCCGGGGATCGTTGCCTTCCAGAGGGATTTCCAGCTTGGTGGCGTCGAGCGCCTGGGGCGGGCGTTCCCCGTAGTGCGTGCGACCCTCCGCATCGACCCATTTGTAGACCTGGGCCGAGGCGGGGGCGCAAAAAGCCAGAGCCGCGATGAGGGCGATCCGGCGCAGAAAGAAAGTGTCCATCAACGCCTGCGACCGCCCTGCGCGGAAAAGATTCAGTCCTTGAACGCTTCGACCTGGATGGCGATCTTCACTTCGTCGCCCACGGCGGGGACGTAGGCCGCCAGACCGAACTCCGAGCGCTTCAGCGTCGTGGTGGCATTGGCGCCGCACACCGCCTTCTTGTTGATCGGGTGCGTGCCGCAGACGAACCAGTCGACGTTGAGGCTGACTGGCTTGGTCACGCCCAGGAGGGTGAGTTCACCGTCTGCGCCCACGACCTTGTCGCCGTTGAACTTCAGCTTGGTCGACTTGAAGGTCATGGTGGGGAACTTGGCGACGTTGAAGAAATCCTCGCTGCGCAGGTGGTCGTCACGCTTGCCGTGGCCGGTGTTGATCGAGGCGGTATCGATCGTGATGTCGATCGAGCCGGACTTGGCAGCGGTGTCCAGCGTGATCTTGCCGGCGGACTTGTCGAAGCTGCCGCGCTGGATCGAGAACCCGAGGTGGTTCAGTTCGAAGCTCGGGTAGGTATGGCCGGGGTCCACCGTGTACGAATCGGCGGCGAAGGCGGGGGCGGACAGCGGCAGGGCGATTGCGAGAGCGGCGAGGGTGCGTTTCATCGGTACGTAACTCCTGGGTTGAGGATGGGGAACGGAATGCGACGATCTGTTGATACCCGTTGAGGGTCTTTGCGTTCAAACCGTCGGGTGGGAGAACCGGATTACTCCTTGAAGGCTTCCACGGCCATGTTCAGACGGACTTCGTCCGCGGTGCCGGGAATGCCCTTGGTCATGCCGAACTCGGAGCGGCGGATCGTGGCGCTGGCCATGCCCCCGCAGACGTTCTTCTTGTTGATGGGGTGGACGATGCAGTTGAAGCCCGCGAGCGACACGGTCACCGGGCGGGTCACGCCGAGCATCGTGAACTCGCCTTCTGCGCCCGAGACCTTGTCGCCGTCGAACAGCAGCTTCGACGAGCGGAAGGTCAGGGTAGGAAATTGCGCGACGTTGAAGTAGTCCTCGCTGCGCATGACTTCGTCCCACTTGTCGAGGCCCATGTCGATGGACGCCGCGTCGATGCTGAGATCGACGGAGCCGGTGCGAGCCTCGCGATCGACGACGATGCGGCCCGAGGCCTTCTTGAACCGGCCCCACTGCAGCGACAGGCCCAGATGGTTCACCTGGAAGACCGGGAACGAGTGGCGGCCGTCCAGGACGTAGTTCTCGGGGGCAGCCTGCGCGCCGGCGCTCGTGATGGCGGCGATGGCGGCCAGAGCGGCCGAGACGAGTGTTTTCTTCATGCCGGAACCTCTTCGGGATCGTTTCAGGGGAGTGCGGTGGAGTGCGATGAATGGAGGTTCGATCACTTCGCCGGGTTGGCCACGAGGCGGAACTTCACCTTGATCTCGTTGGCGACCGTTTCGGGATCGGCCCAGGGGCCCTCACCGATGGCGAAGTCGCCGCGCTTCATCACGAACGTGCCCTCGAACACCTGGGACGTGCCCTGGGTGCGAACGGTGAACGGCGTGGTGAGCGGGAGCGTCTTGCCCTTGATGGTCATCTGTCCCGTCACCTCGTAGCGGTTCGGGCCGGTGCTCTTGACCGCGGAGGAGACGAACGTGGCCTGCGGAAAGCGCGCGGCGGCCAGCCAGTTCTTGCCGACGACCTCGCCGTTGGCTTCGGCACTGCCGGCGTCGATGCTGGCGATGTCCACATCCAGCTTGACCTTGGCTGCCTCGGGCTTCTTCGCGTCGAAATCCACCTGGGCGGCGAACTTGCGGAACTTGCCGTCGACCGGCACCCCCATCTGGGTGGAGACGAAGGCAACCTCGCTCTTGGGCAGATCCACCGTGAGGGGGGTGGCCATCGCGGCGGCGGGCGCCAGAGCGACGACGAGGCTGAGAGCGGACAGACGAATGCGCATGCGGCGGGCTCCTATCGGTTTCGGGGTTGCACGATGGGCAACATGCGGGAGAGCACGTCATCGCGATCGAGCAGGTGATGCTTCAACGCCGCCGCCACGTGCAGGACGACAAGGGCGGCCATCAGGAAGGCAAGGCTCTCGTGCCACTCGACCAGAATCTCGGCGAGCAGGGTGTCCTTGGCCAGCAGATCCGGAATGGGCCAGATGCCGAAGTAGACCGTCTGGAAGCCCTTTGCCGAACTGAACAGCCAGCCCGACAGCGGTACCGCGAGGGTCAGACCGTAGAGCAGGGTGTGGGAAACCCCGGCGCCGATCCGTTCCCACGCCGGCATGTGCGAGGGAAGTTCCGGCGGGCGTTTCAGCATCCGCCATGCGATCCGCACGAACACCAGCAGGAAGATGCTGACGCCCGCCCACTTGTGATACGAGTACAGCTTGAGCTTGATGGGACCGACCGACAGCGGCAGGTCCGACATGTACAGACCCAGACCGAAATTGACGGCGATCGCGAGCGCGATCAGCCAGTGCAGGATCATCGCGACGGCGCTGTAGCGTGCACCTCGCATGTCAGGCACCCCGTCGTGCCGCGGCGATCATGCGGGACTTGGGCGTCATCGACTCCGTGGTGTCGTCGGCCGGGGCGAATCGGGCGCTCAGGCGCTCCAGATATCCGTTCATGCGTTCGAGTTCCTGTGGGGACAGTGCCGAAAAGGCCCGCTGAAGATGGGCGACGTGCGAGGGAAACACGCTGGCGAACATCGCCTCGCCCTCCCGGGTGAGACGCACCGTCACGCTCCGGCGGTTCTCGGCGCACGGTGTGCGGGTCAGCAGGCCCCGTTCCTCGAGTCGGTCGAGAACACCGGTGAGCGTTCCCTTTGTGATGAGCGTGCGTTCGCCGAGTTCCCGGCAACTCATGCCGGGGGTGTTGCCGAGGGTGGCCACCACGTCGAACTGCGCCGGCGTCAGGCCCAGCGGGCGAATATGTGCCGCCGAGTAGGCCTCGAATGCCTGGTAGCAGTTCACCAGTCGCCGCAAGGTACCCAAGAATGCTTCCACGCCTCTGCCCGCTTCGATGAGGGCGCGAGAATAGTTCGTGTTAGAACAATTCGTCAACCCCGGGGGGCGAGGGTGCGAGGCCCTGCCTAGAAGCGCAGCACGAGGCCCAGGGTGACGGCGTTCACGTCGAACTGGCCGACGGTCTTGGCGTCGCCGACGGAGAAGAGGCGGTCCACGTCCAGACGCAGTCCGGTCTGGGGCGCGAAGTACCAGGTGGCCGCGATGCCGGCGGCCAGGTTGAAGCCGGTGTCACGCAGTTCCGGTGTCTGGGACAGGTAGCGTTCCCGCCGCACTTCCCAGCGCATCGCCCCGACTTTCAGGCCGATGTCCCAGGTGTCGCCAACGGGAAGCCAGCCGACGAACGACAGGGACACCCCGCTGCCCCGGAGCTTGCCGTCGACAGGCGTGCCGTTGAGCGTGCCTGCGGCCGTGGCCTGGCCGAAGGTGTCATACGCGAGTTCGATGCCGGTGTTTCGCGACAGGCGGTAGCCGCCCAGCACTTTGGCCCCCGTGTTGGAATCGTCACAGATGCCGCTGAAGCCGTTCGCGGCAGTGGCGTTCTGGCAGGCTCCCTTCAACTGCCGCAGCGAGGCGCCGGCGCCGAAGTACTCCCGGAAAAGCATGGGGTCCGCAGCCTGCGCGGCAGGGGCCAGCAGACCGGCCGTGAGCAGCAGTGCGCGCGTCGTTCGGGTCATCGTTTTGCACTCCGGGAAGCATTCCAGACGCATGCTACACTCCGCGGCTGCACGAGGGGCGCATGGCCGAAGACAGCGATCTCGAACGTACCGAACCGGCATCGCAGCGACGGCTCGACGAGGCCCGAGCCCAGGGCCAGATTCCGCGCTCTCCGGAGCTTGCAACCTTCGCAGTGCTGCTGGCGGGCGGGGCAGGATTCGCGGTGCTGGGCGACGGGCTCATCGAGAGTCTCAAGCGCCTCATGACCGACGGCCTCACGCTCGACCGGGCGGCCGCCTTCCGGCCCGAGGCCATGACCGAGCGCCTGCTCACCTCCGGCGCCGACATGCTGATCAGCTTTGCTCCCTATCTCGCTCTGCTCGTCGCCGTGGCCTTCTTTGCTCCCCTCGCCGTGAGCGGCTGGGTGTTCACTTTCGAGGCCGTCGCTCCGCAACTGAAGCGCATCAGCCTCTTTGCGGGTTTCGAACGCATGTTTTCCGTTCGCAGCCTCGTCGAACTGGGCAAGGCCGTCGTCAAGACGCTCATCGTCGGGGGCGTGGCCACCATCGTCCTGGTGAACGAACTCGACGCCATCCTCGGGCTGGCGGCCGAACCCCAGCCTGCGGCGATGGCGCACATGGGGCATCTGCTCCTGGTGACCTTCCTCAGCGTGGTCAGCGCGATGGCGCTGATCGTGGTGGTGGACGTGCCATTCCAGATCTGGGAGTTCCGGAAGCAGTTCCGCATGACGAAGGAGGAGGTCCGTCAGGAGTTCAAGGAGACGGAGGGCGACCCTCAGATCAAGGCGCGCATCCGCCAGCTCCAGCGAGAGCAGGCGAGGCGCCGGATGATGTCCGAGGTGCCGAAGGCCGACGTGGTCGTGACGAACCCGACTCACTTCGCCGTGGCGCTTCGCTACCGGGAAGGTTCCATGCGTGCCCCCATGGTGGTCGCCAAGGGATCGTCTCTGGTGGCCGAGCGGATCATGGATCTCGCCCGCGAGAATCGCATTCCGGTGCTTCGCGCCGCGCCGCTGGCCCGTGCGCTGCACGCCCACGCCGAACTCGGTCGCGAGATTCCGTCGGCCCTCTATTCCGCGGTCGCCGAGGTGCTCGCCTACGTCTACCAGCTTTCACGGCACGAACGCCTCGGCGGCGAACGTCCTCCGGAGCCGACCGACATCCGCGTGCCGCCCGAACTCGATCCGGCACTGGAATCTCCGTCCGAAGACGAGGAGGATGTCGCCTGATGGCTCTTCCTGTTTCCGACCGTTTGCCGCCCTGATCCATGGCTGAAGCCGCCACCGCCGCGCCGCGCCGCCTGCCGCTCAACGCCCTGGCAGGTCCCATCCTCATCCTGCTCGTGCTGGGCATGATGATGCTGCCGCTGCCGACGCTTCTGCTCGACCTGCTGTTCACGTTCAACATCGCCATGTCGATGATCGTGCTGCTCGCGGCGCTGTTCGCGCTGAAGCCGCTCGACTTCTCGGCCTTCCCGAGCGTGCTGCTCGTGACGACGCTGCTGCGTCTGTCACTCAATGTCGCCTCCACGCGCGTGGTGCTCCTGGAAGGACACACCGGGCCCGGTGCGGCGGGCCACGTGATCGAGGCGTTCGGCAACTTCCTCGTCGGCGGCAACTACGCCGTCGGGATCGTCGTGTTCGTGATCCTGGTCGTGATCAACTTCGTCGTGATCACCAAGGGTGCCGGCCGCATCGCGGAAGTGTCCGCCCGGTTCACCCTCGACGCGATGCCAGGCAAGCAGATGGCGATCGATGCGGATCTGAACGCCGGTCTCATCGGCGAGGAGGAGGCGCGAAAGCGCCGGTCCACGGTATCGCAGGAAGCGGACTTCTACGGCTCCATGGACGGCGCGAGCAAGTTCGTCCGCGGCGACGCCATTGCCGGCATCATCATCACGATCATCAATGTGGTCGGGGGGCTCGCGGTCGGCGTGCTGCAGCACGATCTCGATTTCGCGACGGCTGCCGAGAACTACACGCTGCTGACGATCGGCGACGGGCTCGTCGCGCAGATTCCGTCCCTCATCATCTCCACGGCGGCCGGCGTGATGGTGAGCCGGGTCGCGACCGAGGAAGACCTCTCGCAGCAGCTCGTGTCGCAGCTCTTCATGCGGCCGCAGGTGCTGTACATCACGTCGTCGGTGCTGGCGCTGCTGGGCATCATTCCGGGAATGCCCCATGTCGCCTTCCTGCTGATGGCGTCGTCGCTGGCAGGGGTCGGCTACCTGGTCGACCAGAAGGCCCGAAAGGTGCCGCCCCCGCCGCCTCCGCCCCCACCGCCGGCCGATTCCGGCGAGGTCGGGTGGCAGGACGTCGCGGCCGTCGACATCCTCGGTCTCGAGGTGGGCTACCGCCTGATTCCGCTCGTCGACAAGGCGCAGGACGGTGATCTCCTCCGGAGGATCCGCGGGATACGGAAGAAGATCGCGCAGGAGATGGGTTTCCTCGTTCCGGCGGTGCACATCCGCGACAGTCTCGAACTCAAGCCCAACGGTTACCGGATCACGCTGAAGGGCGTGGAGGCGGGGGCGGGTGACGTGATCGTGGGGCAATATCTGGCCATCAATCCGGGGCGGGCGGTCGGCACGCTCCAGGGTTCGCCGACGAAGGATCCCGCCTTCGGGCTGCCTGCGGTCTGGGTCGACACGGCGCTGCGCGAACAGGCCATCTCGATGGGCTACACCGTCGTCGACGCCGGCACGGTCGTGGCCACTCACCTGTCCAGCATCGTGCAGGCGCATGCGGCCGAGCTGCTCGGCCGGGAAGAGGTGCAGAACCTCCTCGATCACATCGCCAAGGAATCGCCGAAGCTCGTCGAAGATCTCGTGCCGAAAGTCATTCCGCTCGGGGTCCTGCACAAGGTGCTGCAGAGCCTGCTGGACGAGGGCGTGCACATCCGCGACATGCGGACGATTCTCGAAGCGCTTGCTGAGCACGCGCCTCGCACGCAGGAGCCGGACGAGCTCACCGCCGTGGTAAGGGTCGCATTGTCGCGTGCTATCATCCATTCGCTTGCGCCGGGGACTTCTGAACTGCAAGTCATCGCCCTCGATTCGCAGCTCGAGCAGGTTCTGATGCAGGCATCCCAGGCGCGGTCCCAGGACGGCGTCGGCCTCGAACCGAATCTCGCGGAGAACCTGTTGAAGCAGGCGGCCAAGCTCGTGCAGGAACAGGAAAGCGTCGGTCGTCCGTCGGTTCTGATGGTGCCGGCTCCGCTGCGGTCCCTTCTCTCCCGTTTCCTCCGTCGTGCAGCGCCTCAGCTGCGCGTCGTCTCGCACGCCGAGATCCCGGACAACCGTGCCATCAAGGTCGTCGCCGTGCTCGGAGGGCGAGCCTGATGCCGCGCGCACTCATCGCCTCCCTGATGTCGTCCCGGCTGCGGCGGCATGGTCGTTAGAAAGTTCTTTGCGGCCAACACGCGCGAGGCCCTGCGGCTCGTTCGCGAAGCGCTGGGCGCCGATGCCCTGATTCTCGCCAACCGGCCGATGCCCGGTGGGGTGGAGATCATGGCGGTGGCCGAGCACGAGATGGCCTCCGTCGCCGAACCCGCGCCATCCAAGGCCGGGACTCCCCCGCAATCACCCTCGGCACTGCGCAAGGACCCCGACCCCGATCCGCGCGAATTCCATCACGCGTCCGACCTCTCGGCGACTCGCGAACTTGCGGACGAGGTCCGGTCGCTCCGGGCTCTGGTGGAAGGGCAGCTTGCCGGATTCGCCTGGCGGGAGTTTTCCGCGAGCTCCCCGGTGCAGGCCGAGCTCGTGAAGGAACTCCTGGGCCGCGGTTTCGGCGCCGGTTTCGCCCGCGCGCTGGCCGGACAGGTGCCGGCGGGAAGCACGCTGGCGCAGGCCGTACGCTGGGCGCGCACGACCATGGTGAGCGGCCTCACTTGCGTCCAGGCGGGCGAGGACATCGTCCACCGCGGCGGCGTGTATGCGCTGGTCGGTCCCACTGGCGTCGGCAAGACCACCACCGTTGCCAAGATTGCCGCCAGCTGTACGTTGCAGCACGGCCCGTCGCAGGTCGCGCTTGTCACCACCGACACCTATCGGATCGGTGCCGTCGACCAGTTGCGCATCTACGGCAAGATCCTCGGCATCCCCGTCTACGCCGTCCGTGACGGCGACGAGCTTCAGGTCACGCTCGCCGAACTGCAGGGCAGGCGCCTCGTACTGATCGACACGGTCGGCATGAGCCAGCGCGATCGCCGCGTCACCGAGCAGGTCGCGATGCTTTGCGGGCACGGGCGGGCCGTGCAGCGGCTGCTGCTGCTGAGTGCCGTATCCCAGGGGGATGCGCTGGAGGACGTTCTCCGAAGCTATCAGGGCGAGGGGCTGTCCGGCTGCATCCTGACCAAGGTGGACGAGTCCATGTCCCTCGGCGGTGCGCTCGACGTCGTCATGCGTTCCGGGCTGCCGCTGCATTACGTCACCAATGGCCAGCGGGTGCCGGAGGACCTCCACCTGGCGAGCGCGCTGTACCTGGTCGACCGGGCGTTCCGCGCGGAAGGGCAGGGGGGCGGTTTCCGCCCGTCGCCCGACGAGATCCCGCTCGTGCTCGCCGCCCGCCAGGGCGGCGGCGCGGCCGTGATGCCGGAGGCATGAGCCGATGCCCCTAGTGGTTCCGGACCAGGCCGAAGGCCTGCGCAGGCTGTTCGCCCGGAGCCTGGTGCGAAGTGTCGCTTTCGTGGGCGGGGAGGCCGGGATCGGCCGATCGGCGCTCGTCGCCAACCTGGCCGTGGCGCTCGCACGGCGCGGCCAGAGTGTCTGCGTCGTGGAGCGCGACCCGGCGGGCCCCAGCCCCGGGGAACGGCTCGGTCTGGCCCAGTCCCAGGACCTCGCCGCCGTCATCCGTCGCGATTCCAGCCTGCCGACCATCATCGGCAACGGCCCCGAGGGCGTGCGTTTCGTCCAGGCCCGCGGCGCCGGCAGGTTGCTCGCCCGGCTGCCTGCAGACGAGGAAGTCCGCCTGACCGAGGCGTTCACCCGTCTGGACCCGTCCGTGGACATGCTGCTGGTCGATGCTCCCATGGGCTCGGGCGACGAAGCCGTGTCCTGCGCCGTGGCGGCCTCGGAGATCGTCGTGGTAGCTCCGGCGGGGCGGGACGGCATCACCCATGCCTATGCTCTCGTCAAGCGCCTGATGCGGGATGCCCCGATCCGGCGGGTGCATCTGGTGGTCACGCGGGCGCGGGGGCTGGACCACGCGCAGGCGATCCACGACAATCTGGCCGCGACCGCGCGGCGGTTTCTGTCTGTGAGCGTGGCCTGGCTTGGATGGGTCCCGGAGGACCCGGACATGTCGAAGGCATTACGTTTGCATCAGGCAGTCTCATGCGCTTTTCCCACCTCTGCGTCGGCCCTCGCCCTGGGCGAAATGGCCGATACCCTGCTCCACTGGCCGTATGCCGGCGAGGACTGCCTGGATGGCTTCGTGCATCGTCTGGTTCAGGCCAGCCGCACGCTGCTGTCTGCCAACGCTTGAACTGAATCGATGGTCAATGCCACCTCCATAGCAAACCGCGATGTCGATGCCATCGTCAACGAGCTCGCCCCCCTGGTGAAGCGCATCGCTTACCATTTCATGGCAAAACTGCCGGCCAGCGTCGAAGTGGACGATCTCATCCAGGCCGGTCTGATCGGTCTTCTGGACGCCGCGAAGAATTTCGACGATACCCAGGGAGCGCAGTTCGAGACCTACGCCATCCAGCGGATCCGCGGGTCGATACTGGATGAGCTGCGACAGGCCGACTGGCTGCCGCGCAACGTCAGGCGCAACCTCCGCAAGATCGAATCCGCCGTCGCCGCCCTCGAGCAGACGCTGGGACGGGCTCCTCGCGAAAGCGAACTGGCCACCCAGCTGGGCGTGCCGCTCGAGGACTACCAGCAGATGCTGCTGGACTCCCGTGGCTACCAGCTGCTGCACTACGAGGACTTTCAGGAGGCCGAGGAGGGCGACTTCTTCGACTCCTTCGTATCCGCGGACGGCCAGCGCGGGCCGCTCGACGTGCTGGAGGACCAGGGATTCCGCCGTCATCTCATCCAGGCCATCGGCGGCCTGCCTGAGCGGGAAAAACTGGTGATGGGCCTCTACTACGAGCAGGAGATGAACCTCAAGGAGATCGGAGAGATCCTCGGGGTGAGCGAATCGCGCGTATGCCAGCTGCACAGCCAGGCGGTTGCCCGTCTGCGTGCTCGCATGAAGACCTGGACGGCCAAGTAGGCCACTGTCATTTCGGACGGTATCGCCCGCCACGGGTGAGCCGTCCGTCTCAAGTCGGGTTTCGCCCGCGCCGTTAAAGGGGGAGTTCGTCCGTCCGGGACGGACCCAGATCCCCCGACCCATGGATATCCTCAGCGTCCTCGGCTTGTTGGTCGCCCTCGGCGCCGTTCTCGGCGGCCAGTGGCTCGAAGGCGGCCACTTCGCGTCGCTGCTGCAGGTGACCGCCTTCTTCATCGTCATCGGCGGCACGTTAGGCGCGGTGATGCTGCAGAGCCGCCTGCCGGTGTTCGCCGAAGGCATCCGACTTGCCAAATGGGTATTCCAGCCGCCGCCATGTGACTACCGCGGCATGATCAATCGCGTGATCCACTGGAGCAACGTGTCGCGCCGCGGAGGTCTGCTGGCGCTCGAACCGCAGTTGCGTATCGAGAAGGGCGTCTTCGAGCTGAAGGGTTTGCAGCTCCTCATCGATGGTGCCGATCCGAAGACGATGCGCGAGATTCTGGAACGCGACATCGTCACCTACGAAGACTCGCAACGCGCAGCCATCCGCATCTGGGAGTCGGCCGGAGGCTATGCGCCCACCATCGGCATTCTCGGTGCCGTCATCGGTCTCATCCATGTGATGGAGAACCTCACCGATCCGACGAAACTCGGCGCCGGCATCGCCGTGGCGTTCGTCGCGACGATCTACGGCGTCGGGGCCGCCAACCTGCTGTTCCTCCCGATCGCGCAGAAGCTGAGGTCGCTCGTTGCCCGCGAGTCGAAACGTCGCGAAATGCTCATCGACGGACTCGTCGGTGTCGCCAACGGCGAGAACCCGCGCATCATTCAGGGTCGTCTGGAGGGATACCTTGCGCCGGGCGACTGAACCTGCCGCAGGGGAGTCATCACCGGCCATGAGGACGTTCGCCGCTCACCTCGACGAATCCGTCATTTCGGGGCAAGGCTGACATGGCCCGGCGACGCATCGAGGACGACGAGCACGACGAGCACGACAACCGCGACCGCTGGGTCGTGTCCTACGCCGATTTCGTCACGCTGCTTCTCGCTTTCTTCGTGGTGATGTACGCGATCTCATCGGTGAACGAAGGGCGCTATCGCCAGGTATCCGAGGCGCTGGTGCAGGCATTCCAGACCGTCGAGAACCAGCCGGATCGCTCGAGCGTCGTGCCGCCGCCCGTGCAGCATCCGTATCCGAAGATGCACGACCGCAACGTCCCGTTGCAGGGGATGGCGAACGATATCCGTGCGGTGCTCGACCCGCTCGTGCAGACCGGACAGGTACGCGTCACCGAGAATGCGCGCGGTGTGGCAGTCGAGATCAACGCGAGTGTGCTGTTCGCCTCCGGGCAGGCGGAGCTCGCCGAAGCGTCGCTCCGCTCTCTGGAGTCCGTTGCCAAGGTACTTGCGAGGGCGCCGAATCCCATCGAAGTGGAAGGCCATACGGACAACAGTCCGATCAACAGCCCCGTGTTTCCTTCCAACTGGGAATTGTCGGCGGCGCGGGCGAGCCGCGTGGTCCGCCTGTTCGCCCAGGCAGGCGTGAATCCGACGAGGATGGGCGCGATCGGCTACGGCGAGAACCGCAATGTCGATACGAACGACACGCCGGAGGGGCGTACGCGCAATCGACGCGT
Organism: uncultured Rhodocyclaceae bacterium; assembly: GCA_964510915.1. Lineage (GTDB taxonomy): Bacteria > Pseudomonadota > Gammaproteobacteria > Burkholderiales. The sequence goes on from CAZEDA010000013.1 coordinate 18,294, forward strand.
GGTGGTGGTCATCCTGCCGCTGGAGGACGCGCCGAAGCCGTGAGTGCAGGCGGCTTGCGAAAGCCATGAATGCACGGATCCACCGGAACGACACTCGTCATCGGGGAGGAAGCACTTCAGGGAGAAGCAGAGATCGTCCGGTGCTTGCAGCACCGGCAGAACATCAGGCGAGACCGAGTGCCCGGCCCTGGCTCTTGAACTCAGGCGATCCGTCGGGACCGTAGAGGGTGGCCTGACGCATGGCATCGCGCAGGGCGGCGAGGGCGGCCTGATTGAACCGCAGGCGCGATTCGATGAGCACGCCATTCGTGCGGTTGAGATCGCGTGCCTGTTCGGCATCGGCGAGCAGACTGTTCCAGGCGACGGAAAGACGGGACTGTTCCGCGCCGCCGTGGATGATGAGCCATTCGGCCATGCCGACGCGGTCAGCGGTGAATCCGGATTCCCCGAGGAATACGCGGCGCAGATCGCCGAGTTCGCTCAGGCGTTCCACGAGACGCGACTTGGCCTCGGCGAGGCCCAGCAGTTCGTCCACATCACCCCGCAGCAGCGCAGCACTTTCTGATTGGAGCGTCGCGAGAAACCGTGAAAAGGCCTCGCGTTCCGCGATCAGGCTTTCGATGAAACTTTGGCGGTTGGGCATCGATCGCACGGTGGGTCGTCCGGAGTCGGCGCAGAGGGCGTGGAGACGCCTGGAGCCGGAACCGTCCTACCCGCACCAATCAGCTTTTCTGGCTCAGCAGATACTCTTTGACGCTCGCAATCAGGCGATCCGCGACGACCTCGGAATTCACCGAGAACCGGCCTTCGGAAATGGCCTGCTTGATCGCGTCGACACGCGCCGAATCCACGACGTTGACATCGTTCAGGCGGCTTTCGAGAGCCTGGAGCTGGCTGGCCAGCGGGCTCACCGAAATCGTGTCACCAGAGCTCTTCGGAGCAGTCTGGGGGGCGGCGGAGGGCTTGTTGCCAGGAACTTCCTGCGGCCCGACGACGCCTGGGGGCTTACCAACCGGATTGTTGATCTTCAAGATAATCCTCACTCACTCAAATGGAAGGCCTTCAAACCCTTCCGAGCCTGTTAACGGCAAGCTTTCGAAAGAACTTTAGATGTGGTGTTCGGCGTTGCCCGCGGCGGGTGCGGATGCGGCGGGCTGCCAGGCTGGAATCCAGTATAACAATGGCAATCCGTCCGGCCATCCGAGTTTTGTACTATGCCGGAGCTGTCGGGCCTACCGGACTTCGACCTCGCCCGGCCCCAGCGCGATCCCGAGCACGACCTTGCCCGAAGGCATCCGTACCTGGACCGGCTGCCCCACAGCGGCAGTCCCGAGGGCCTTGCCCTCCGCCCGGATCGACAGTCCGTCGGCCCGGTACAGGACGCCCACCACCTGTCCCTGGCTGATGACGGGGAGGCTGCGAAGCATATCTCCGCGGATCGGCACGCCGGCAGCAACCGCGACGCGAGGCAGCCGACCCACCGCGGCCGTGGCGTCCGTGAGCACCCCTGCCGGCAACTGGGTCAGGTCCACGGTCCGCACCTGGATATCCGCCTCGGAAAGCGGCTGCCCGGGCGCGAGCGGACGGGCGGAAATGACGGCGGTGCCCTCCACGCGCACATGGACGGGAATCAGCACGGACCAGGCCTGCGGGGCAGTGCATCGAAGTCCCACCTGGGACCGCCCCCACAGCCTGGAACCCGAAGGCAGATAGCGCTCGAGGGTCGAGCACGCCGGCAGACGCAGCCGGGTGTCCAGCGGGGCAGCGGTCACCTCGACCTGTCCCGGAAGTCCCGTCGACTGCTGCTGCGCGAACTCGACCGCCAGTCGGCGCAGTTTCTCCGGATCCTCGAACGATTCGGCGCGTGCCGGGCCGGACCCGATCGGGGCGAGGAGCAGCACAGCGAGCAGGAACCGCCATGCCATACGGATGCCGCTGGACCGCTCGCCACAGCCCGGGTCGGGTCGGTGCGCCGGTCGATCCGGGCGTGCTGCGAAGCGTCTCATGACATGCGGTTGACCGGGAACGGGCGCGAAGCTTGACCGACCTCAGCGCATAATTCAATCGCCCGTTACCCGCATTCTCGGGTCAAGCAATCGACCGATCGCGCCGTTATGCGGAGCGTCCCCAGACCGGTTTCCTCAATTCATGGCTGAATCAGAAAATCCAACCGTCATTGCGCGGGAGACACTGAAGCTGCTGGCGACGCGCCGCATGGCGCCGACGCCGGTCAACTACCAGAAGATCTATCTCGAGATCGCCGGCCGTCCCCAGCCGGACACCGGCAGCGCCGACCGCTTTCTCGCCGTGGTGCGCCAGATGGCAGCTCGCGCCGATGCCGACCCTGCCATGGGTGCTCTTGCGGAGGCGGTCGAAGAGGGCAACGCGGAATCCATCGCGAGCACCCTGAAGGGCCTGGTGAGCCGTCCAGCGAAGTCGAACGGCGCAGAAATGGGAGCTCTGTTCCGGGATGCGCTGCGCCAGCTCGACGTGCCGCACCGGGGCTGGACGATGGGCCGCAAGCGCGAGAGCCTGGAGCGCGTCCTGTCCGCCGGCGGGTCGGATGCCTCGCTCTCGACCAAGCTGCAGAACCTGATGCGAAGCTGGCAGGACTCCGCGGCTTCGGCGCCTGTCGAAGTGGCGGATCCCCGTGCGCCGGTGCCGGCTACCGCGGTGCCGGCCGGCCGGCCGGCTGCAGGCGGTGCTTCCTCCACCACTTTCGACCCGGTGCTGAGCGAAGTCCGTGAACTGCTGGCGGCCACCCTCGAAAACGGCGTGGCGCCGCGACTGGAGCGCTACACCGACGTCTACAGTGAACTGTTCCAGATCGCGTGGCGCGTGCGGGAAGCCGAGCTGGCCGAAGACTGGACTCGCATCGGCCAGCAGCTCAAGCAGTACTGGCTCAAGGTGGAACTTCGGGTCGAGCCGGACGAGGAACTCATCGACAACCTCATGCGGCTTCTCGGGCTGGTGGTGGACAACCTGGACGAGCTGGTCGAAGACGATCAGTGGGTCCAGGGGCAGGTGGGTGTCCTGCGGGAGCTCATCAGCAAGCCCGTGGACCTGCGCGCGGTGCGCGAGGCCGAACGCGGCTTCAAGGAAGTGATCTTCAAGCAGTCCCAGCTGAAGGCGAGCCTGTCCGAGGCGAAGGCCACCTTGAAGAGTCTGCTCAGCGTGTTCATCGAGCGGCTGGCCGAAGTGACCGGCACCACGGTCGACTACCACGCCAAGATCGAGCGCTACGCGCAGCGCATCGCCTCCACCGATTCCATCGACAGCCTGAAGTCGCTGGTCGAGGAACTCATGAGCGACACGCGCGGCATGCAGGTCGACATGATGCGTTCACGCGATGACCTGCTCGACGCGCGCACGCAGGCGGAAGTCGCGGAGCGGCGGGTGCGTCAGCTGGAAGTCGAGCTCGAGAAGGTGAGCGAGCAGGTACGGGAAGACCAGCTGACCGGTACGCTCAACCGCCGCGGCATGGACGACGCGATGTCGCGCGAAATCGCCAGGGCGCAGCGGTCCGGCAAGCCGCTGTCGGTGGCGGTCCTCGATCTCGACAACTTCAAGAAGCTGAACGACACGTACGGCCACTCGGCCGGCGACGCCGCGCTGGTGCATCTGGCCCGCATCATCCGCCGGACTGTCCGGCCCACTGATGTCATCGCGCGCTATGGCGGCGAGGAGTTCGTGATCATCCTCGGCGACACGGATCTGGACACGGCCGTGACCGTCACGACCCGACTGCAGCGCGAACTCACCAAGCGGTTCTTCCTGCACAACAACGAGCGGCTGCTCATCACCTTCAGTGCCGGTGTCGCGCAGTACCAGGCAGGCGAGGACGACGCCTCTGTTTTCGGCCGGGCGGACCAGGCCATGTACCAGGCCAAGCAGCAGGGGAAGAACCAGGTCGTCCCGGCAGCCTGAGCGGGTTGCCGCCCGGTGAGGACAGTCGACCGGCAGGGGGCTTGAAGCCGCCGGCGCTGCCCCAAGTTCCGAAGGACGACGTTGTGTCGACCGGGAGAACCCGCATGCGCATGAAGCAATTCTGGAAGTGGCCGGCCGTGTTCCTGGCCCTCTTGACCCTTGCCAGCGGTGTACCCGCCGGCGCCGAATCGGGATCGGGTTCCCCTCACGGACGTGGCGCCGTGCCGGCCTCCACCCCCGAGCCGATTGCCGCCGATCCCGAACTGGCCGTTGCCGTGGCGACTCTCGTCGAGTGCGTGGCCAATGCCGCGGATCCGGCGCTGGCCAAGCGCGGCGGGACGGTCGGGCTCAGAGCAGCGGCTGGCGACATCGAGGCTGCCGTCCTGGAACTCGACCGGCGGCTTCCCGATGCCTTGAGGCAGGGCCTGTTGTCGAACGGACTGCTCGCGGATGTGCTCGCCGGTACCCAGGCGCTTGCCAGCCCGTCCAAGCGCGTACGCGAGCAGGGCAGGTCGCTGCTTGCCGGTGCCCTGCCGCATCTGGAACGTCTGCAGGCTTCGACTGCGGGGTGATCCCCGCGACTACCGTGGCTGTGCGAAGAGATGGGGCCCGGGCCGGGTGATGGCGTCGTCCAGGCGCTGGTCGATGGCATCGAGTGAGGGGTTGTCGCGCCAGATCCAGTCGAGGATGTCGGCAACCGGTGCGCTGCTGGCATCCACCTGCCAGGCGAGCGCGGTCGCCGCGATGTGGCAGGACCGGAAGCACGAGGAGCCGCGCGGTTCCCATCGGGTGCCGCCGGCGTACCATGCCGCGTAGAGCACCTTTGCCTCCGGCTCGCTGACCATCTCCGCCAGATTGGCGTCGAAGTACATGCGCGCGACCTTCCGCCAGGGTTCGGTCCGCGCTTCGACGGCTACGTCGCGTATGACGGCAGCCTTGCGCACGGAGCCTTCGGGCAGGGCAATGGCGAGATGCTGCATCGGGCGGGGCAGCAGGTTTCCCCGTGCAAGCGCGCCTCGCGGTGCGGTCCATACCGTTCCCTGGGAGTCGACGAACGAGAACGCCTCGGCCACTCGCAGCCGTCCGCTCGCTTCCGGCTCGTCGGGAACCTCCAGAACCACGCGTCCCCGGAACGCGGGCGCGTCGCCGGCGCTTCCCGCCGGACCCGCAACGGACGCCAGAATCGCGAACGCGATTCGCCGCGCTCTCCTGGCGGCTGGGGCGATCTGAACAAACGGATTCAAGTGCGACGTGAGCATGCCGAGAGTGTAACCGGCAGTCCGATCCCGGCTCGAAGCGCCCTTTACGGTCCCGGGGTTTGTGGCTAGGCTCATTCATGATCAGAAGGCTGCGCGGCTTCTTCGCGGTCCTCTGGCGAAACCCCGACCACTTCCACACTTCACCGTGCCCCCGCTCAACGCCGCCGGACCTCGCGACCAGCTGATCCCGGGTGATCTCGCCCCCGGAGAACCTGTCCCGCTCGACGTGTTCGATCGCAAGGGTGTGATGCTGCTCGCCCGCGGGCAGATCGTGCGCAGCGAGCGCCAGCTGGAGCGGCTCCTCGAAATCGGCCTGTGGGGCGACGCCGCGGAGGTGGCTGCCCTGCGTGACCGCCCGATCGCCGTGGAAGCCGGAGAGTCCGAGCGTCAGCAGGTGTCTGTGTTCGAACAGCTCTCGGCCCTGCGGCGGGACCTGGTGCCCGTGCTCGCCGATACCGGTCCCGGTCTTGCGGATGGCATACGCCAGATCACGGCGCGGCTGCGTCGTGCGGTCGCGCTGGACGCGAACGCGGCCATTGCGTCCATCCAGTGGTTGCGGACCTCGCCCTACGCGATCCGGCAGTCCGTCAACGTGGCCGTGCTCTCCGAGGTGGTGCTCGACGGGCAGGAAGCCGAGATCGCCATCCGCGAATCCGCCGTCGCCGCGGCGCTCAGCATGAATGCCTGCATCGTGGAACTCCAGGAAGCCCTCTACCACGTGAAGGACATGACGCCGGAGCAGAAGTCGGCGGTGGCGAGGCACCCGCAGTGTGCCGTGGAGCGACTGCGGGCAGCCGGAGTGGATGACATCCAGTGGCTCCGTGCGGTGGCGGAGCACCATGAGGCCCACGACGGTTCGGGCTATCCGCGCAAGCTCGCGGGTGGCGCCATCGGGTTGCCCGCGCAGGTGATTTCCGTCGCCGACAAGTTCTGCGCGACCATCGCGGAGCGCGCCTATCGCTCTGCCGTGCCGGTCAGCGTCGCCCTGCGTCGGCTGCTGACGGCTTCCGGCCCGACCATGGACCCGCTCGTCGCAGCCCGGCTTGCCCGGGAGATCGGCATCTACCCGCCCGGCACCGTTGTCAGGCTGCGCAGCGGCGACATCGGTGTCGCCGTCAAGCGGACGCTGGACCCGAATTGCCCGGTCGTTCGCGTGGTGCTGGGGAAGGATGGTCAGATCGCGCCGGGGTTCACCAAGCGCCTCACGAGCCGCGACATGTTCGCGGTGGTGGAGGAGGTGCCGGCGGACGCCCTGCCGCCCGGATTCGACGTGCTGTCGCTCTGGCATCCGAGCCTCGATCGGGGCGACGGTCCCGAGTCGGCCTGATCGCGCCGGTCGTCGTATTCGCCGGCATCGTAACGGCGGCATTCCACAAGGTTTGGGCGAAAAAAAGCCCGGGCGTCTAGGGCCCGGGCCTGGAAGAACGTTCCCCAGAGGAGAGAGCAAGCGGTTGGGGTGCGTTACGGCGCGGCCGCCCTGCTGTCCACTCCCGCCAGGGGTTGGGACGAAACAGCAAAGCAACTGCCGATGGACCGCATTTAAGCAGATCCGATCCTTTAATGCAACAGGGATGCAGAAGTGTAAGAGTCGCGCGTGTTTCGATATTGCGGCGTCAGGCCGGGGCGGCAGGGCGCTGCCAGACCGGCACCACGTAGGGGCCTTCCGGGATGATGGCGATATCCGGGTCGCCCGAGTCGCGCACGCTGCCGGCGATGGCGTCCTCCACCGAGTCGATCATCGCGACACCGGTCAGCCCCCGGACAGAGGCGTCGAGGCGGCCGGTGTACAGACTCACGCGGCCGACCCGCATAGGCTTCACCTGCATCTGCGTCTGCCACTCGTCGATTTCGGCGTGCCGGCGGGCGGAGATCTCCTTCAGGAAACCATCGGGTCCCAGGCCGATCAGGCGCCGTTGCGCTTCCACATACTCCTCGGAGCCCATGCCCTCGGAGCACTCCGAGGCGATGATGAGGTGGCCGCCGGGCTCCAGAATGTCCAGTGGGGCGACCATGCCCTTCACGGTCTGGTAGTAGGTCTTGTCGAGCGGGTAGCCGGCCGCGCTGGTGAC